>JAEZHQ010000021.1 GCA_023416455.1 Pseudomonadota bacterium
GACGGCGAGACTCCCGACCTTATGGTCATGCAGCAGGAAGACGGGGTTTATTACCCGCTCGACGATGAAGGAGATTTCTGACCCATGAAGAACCTCGGCCAGATGATGAAGCAGGCCCAGCAGATGCAGGCCAAGATGCAGGAGATGCAAGCCCGCCTGGGCGAGGTGGAGGTGGCGGGCCAGTCCGGCGCCGGCATGGTCAACGTCACCGTGAACGGCAAGGGCGAGATGAAGAAGATCAAGCTCGACAAGGCCATCGTCGATCCCGAGGACATCGAGGTCCTGGAGGATCTGATCATCGCCGCCTTCAACGACGCCAAGGCCAAGGTCGAGCAGCACGTCGCCGACGAGACGTCCAAGCTGATGGGCGGCCTGAAGCTGCCGCCGGGCATGAAGCTGCCCTTCTGAAACCAGCGGAGCGGAGCGGCGCGAATCGACACGGCGCACCGGAATGATCGGACCTGAAATCGAGCGCCTGATCCAGCTCCTGGCCAAGCTGCCGGGGCTGGGGCCACGGTCGGCCCGGCGGGCGGCGCTGCATCTGATGAAGCGGCGCGACAGCCTGCTGGTGCCGCTGTCGGAGGCGATGGCGCTGGCCGGCGAGGCGATCCGCGCCTGCTCGGTCTGCGGCAACCTGGACAGCCGCGACCCCTGCACCGTCTGCGCCGACCCCACGCGCGACCGCAGCGCCATCTGCGTGGTGGAGGACGCCGGCGACCTGTGGGCGCTGGAGCGGACCCGCGCCTTCCACGGGACCTACCATGTGTTGGGCGGCACCCTGTCCGCCCTCCAGGGGGTGGGGCCGGACGACCTGAACATCCCCGCCCTGGTCGAGCGGGCCAAGGACCCGGCGGTGAAGGAAATCATCCTGGCGCTGAACGCCACGGTGGACGGGCAGACCACCGCGCATGTGGTCATCGACCGTCTGGGCGGGACGGGGGTCGCCGTCTCGCGCCTGGCCCACGGCGTTCCGGTGGGCGGCGAGCTGGACTATCTGGACGACGGAACGCTGACCGCGGCCCTGAAGGCGCGGCGGCCGCTCTGAGCGGCCGCACCCCCGACGGCCCGCCCGCCCCCGCCCGCCTGCGGGCGGACGGGGAACGGGCGGCGGGCCTCCGGCCTCAGGGCAGGGGGGCCGGGTTGTCGGACAGCGAACGCAGGTAGGCGATGATGTTGGCGCGCTCCTGGTCCTTCTTCAGGCCGGCGTAGGTCATCTTGGTGCCCGGCGCGTATTCCTTCGGGCTGTACAGGAACTTGTTCATGGAGGCGTAGTTCCACTCGCCGCCGGTCTTGATCAGCCCCTCCGAATAGGCGAAGCCCTGGATGTGGCCCTTGGGGGCGCCGATGATGCCGTAGAGGTTCGGCCCGACCTTGTTCGGCCCGCCCTTGTCGAAGCTGTGGCAGGCGGCGCAGGCCTTGGCCGCCGCCTGGCCGGCCGCCGGATCGGCGCTCGCGAGCAGCGGCCCGATCTCGGCCGGACCGCTGGGCGCGGCCGCGGTGGTGGCGGCGCCCTGCCCTTGGGGCACGGCGACCACGTAGGCGTTCTGCTCAAGCTCCTTCGGATGCACCAGGACCTCGGCCGCGAAGCCCGTCAACATGGCGATCAGGCCCGCCAGCAGCACGGCACCGAAGATCTTGTTCCACTCCATACTCATGTGCGTGTCTATCCCTTTTCGGTGATCGGTCCCGGATTTGTCGACCGCGACGAGACGTTTGGCCGCACGATAGCCTGAGCGCGCCGGGTTGTCACCGGCTGCGCATGGCCGCCGCGCATGGCCTATATGCGGCGGCGGCCCGCACCCCGTCCGCGCCGCCGCCACCCTTGACGGGCGGTGGGATCCGTGCTTCACCCGCGCCATCGCGAAGACGAGACAGGGGGCAGTTTTCCACCATGAGCGCCGCGACTCCGCCACCGCCGTCCAATCCCATCGTCGTCATCCCGGCCCGTATGGCGTCCACGCGCCTGCCCGGCAAGCCGCTGGCCGAGATCGCCGGCGAGCCCATGATCGTCCAGGTGTGGCGCCGCGCCATGGAGGCGGAGATCGGACCCGTGGTGGTGGCCTGCGCCGAGCCGGAGATCGCCCGGGCCGTCGAGGCGGCCGGGGGGACCGCGGTGCTGACGCGGCCCGACCACCCGTCGGGCTCCGACCGCATCTTCGAGGCGGTCAGCCTGCTCGACCCCGAGGAGCGGCACGACGCGGTGGTCAACGTGCAGGGCGACCTGCCGACCATCGAGCCCGCCCTGGTGCGCGCCGCCTTCGCGCCGCTGTCCGACCCGCAGGTCGACATCGCCACGCTGGCGGTGGAGATCACCCGCGACGAGGAGCGCACCGATCCCAACGTGGTCAAGGCGGTGCTGGAGCTGCCGCCGGGCGCCCGGCGCGGCCGGGCGCTGTACTTCAGCCGCGCCACGGTGCCGTGGGGCGACGGGCCGCTTTACCACCACATCGGGCTCTACGCCTACCGCCGCGCGGCGCTGGAGCGGTTCGTGCGGCTGCCGCCCTCGGTGCTGGAGCAGCGGGAGCGGCTGGAGCAGCTGCGCGCCCTGGCCTTCGGGCTGCGCATCGACGCCGCCGTCGTTGACGCGGTTCCGCTCGGCGTCGATACTCCCGCGGATCTGGAGCGCGCCCGCGCCATCCTGGCGCGCCGTCCCGCTCCCTGACGCACCGGCCCCGCCGGACACCGTATCCGCAATAGCCAACCCCACAAAGCGAACCCCATGCCGACCTCGAACGTGATCGCCTTCCAGGGCTTCTCCGGCGCCTATTCCGACCTGGCCTGCCGGACCGTCTTCCCCGCCATGACGACGCTGCCCTGCGCCACCTTCGAGGACGCCTTCGCCGCCGTGCGCGAGGGGCGCGCCGCGCTGGCCATGATCCCGGTGGAGAACTCGCTGGCCGGCCGCGTGGCCGACAACCACCACCTGCTGCCGGAAGGCGGCCTGCACATCATCGGGGAGCATTTCCAGCGGGTGAACCACCAACTCCTGGCGCCGCGGGGCGCCACGCTGGAGGGCCTGCGGACCGTGCGCAGCCACATCCAGGCGCTCTCCCAGTGCCGGGCCATGATCCGCGCGCTGGGGCTCGATCCCATCAACCACGCCGACACCGCCGGGGCGGCCGCCGAGATCGCCCGGCTGGGCGACCCGCGCCACGCCGCCATCGCCTCCTCGCTCGCCGCCGAGACCTACGGGCTGGACATCCTGAAAAGCGGGATCGAAGACGCCGAGCACAACACCACCCGCTTCCTGATCATGGCGCGCGAACCCAAGGTGCCGCCGCACGGTCCGGACGCCGGGCGGATCATGACGACCTTCGTCTTCCGCGTGCGCAGCGTGCCGGCCGCGCTCTACAAGGCGCTGGGCGGCTTCGCCACCAACGGCGTCAACATGACGAAGCTGGAAAGCTACATGCTGGGCGGGCGCTTCACCTCGGTGCAGTTCTACGCCGACGTCGAGGGCCACCCCGACGAGCGGCCCCTGCGGCTGGCCCTGGAGGAGCTGGACTTCTTCGCCCGCGAGGTGAAGATCCTCGGCGTCTACCCGGCCAACCCCTTCCGCTACCAGGAAAGCCAGCGGATCGGCGACGACTGATAGCGAAGGCGCTTGACGGCTTCCAGGCACCGCCGGGCGGGCGGACGCCCGGGCGTCATGCTGCGGCGCACGCCGTCTCGACTGTGCAGCCGCAGCAGGAGCCAAGTCCAGCGGCATTCCGACGCAGACAAGGCGGCAGGCCGCCCTTGTCCGTCTGCCTTCGTGCAGAAGAAGGCAGGACATGCTATAAGATTTCATCAAGGACGGGACAAATGCGTCCCCCGAACCACGGCGCCCGACGGGCACACGCCCTGCCGACGGCCATGGCACCACGATTGGAGGTGGCCATGCTCACTTTGGAAGACTGCTTCGCCCTGACGAACCTGAACCAGGACGAGGTCGCGGAAATCGCTTCCCACGAACGGCTGGGCTACACGGCGGCCCTGGAAAAGGGGGCGGCCCTGCTGGAGCAGCCCTGGGGCGACGCCGCCGTCCGGCAGATGGTCTGGGACAACCTGCGCACCGCCTCCCACGGCGGCCGCGCCGGCCGCCTGCACGCGCTGGCCATCCTGTACGACCGCACCTGCGAACGGCACCCGGGCCGGTGCGACCGGCGCCGCTCTCCCCTGCGCCCGACCCACCCGCTGTAGCGGCACGCTCCCCACTCCACCCCGCGCCTTCGGCAAGGCGCGGGGTCAGCCCGCGGCGATCCACTCGGAGATCAGGCGCCAGGCGATGGAATCGCGCCGGGCGAGGCGGAAGTCCTCGCCGGGGGTGTGGTCGCGCAGGAAGGCGCGCTCCATCCAGCGGGCGCTTTCCAGCTCGTCCAGGTCGGGGCGGATGTCGAAGCTCACCGCCCGCGCGCTGAAGCCCAGCATCAGCGAGGAGGGGAAGGGCCAGGGCTGGGAGGAGTGGTAGCGGATGTCGGTGACGGCCAGGCCGACCTCCTCCATCACCTCGCGCGCGACCGCATCCTCCAGGCTTTCGCCGGGCTCGACGAAGCCGGCCAGGACCGAATGCAGGCCTGTCGGGAAGCGCGCGTTGCGCCCCAGAACCACGCGGTCGCCGCCGTCGTGCACCAGCATGATGACGGCCGGGTCGGTGCGTGGGAAATGGCGGGTGGCGCAGGCCGGATCGGTGCAGACGCGCTGGTGGCCCCCCTCCGCGCCCGCCGCCGGGGCGCCGCAGACCCCGCAGAAGCGGTGCCGCGCGTTCCACCAGACCATGCCGCGCGCGTAGGCGCACAGCGCCGCCTCGCCGGCCTCCATCAGCGGCCCGACGGTCCGCAGATCCTCGAACCGGCCGAGGCCGGCCAGCCCGGGGTGCTCCTCCGGCGCCTCGGCGGCGCCGAGATCGACGGCGAACAGCGGCGCCCCGTCCAAGAGGCCGAGGAACACCGGCTCGGCATCCTGGAAGGACCCGACGGGGACGAACACGGCGCGCGGCGTCTCGGCCGGCGGACAGACGAAGTTGCGCGACCGCGAGACCGGCAGGATCCGCGCCGCCGGAGAGGCCCAGGCCCCGGCCAGCCAGTCCGCGTCCTTGCGGTGCAGGGCGGCCCGGTCGAGCGGGACGCCCGCGTAGGTGTTGGGTCGGTCGAGCATGGACGCAAGGCTGCCACAATCCCGGCCGCCGCGGGAAGAGCCCACCGCGCAACCCTCCCCCGGGGTGGCCGCAAAACCGCCCGGCACCGCCGTCCCCACGCCGCGGCCGGCCGCCGCGGGTCTTGTGGCTTCACGCCCATGCGGGCGCGTGAGTGGCTTCACGCTTCAAATCGATTCCGATTTCACGCGATCCGCTCTAGGGTGCGGCTCCCCTTCGACCCCAGCCGGCGGAGCCCCCATGACCGAGACCTGTCCCGCCCCCCTGGTGACGCTGGCCGAGCGTCTGGCCGACTCGGCCGGCGCCGTGGTGCGCCGCTATTTCCGCACGCCGGTGGCCGTGGACGACAAGCCCGACCTGTCGCCGGTCACCGTCGCCGACCGCGAGGCCGAGCGCGCCATCCGCGCCATCCTGGAGGCCGAGCGCCCCGACGACGGCATCCATGGCGAGGAGTTCGGGACCCGGAACCTGGACGCCGAATGGGTGTGGGTCATCGACCCCATCGACGGCACCAAGTCCTTCATCACCGGCCGGCCGATCTTCGGCACCCTGGTCGCCCTCCTCCACCGGGGCCGCCCGGTTCTGGGGGTCATCGACCAGCCGGTCGTGGCCGACCGCTGGGTCGGCGCCGCCGGCCGCCCGACCACCCACAACGGCCGGCCGGCCCGCGTCCGCCCCTGCCCCGGCGGCCTGGCCGGCGCGACGCTCGGCACCACCGCGCCGGACCTGTTTCCCGGGACCGACCTCGACCGCTTCCGCCGGGCCGCCGGCCGCGCCAAGGTCACGGTCTATGGTGGGGACTGCTACAATTACGGCCTGCTCGCCTCGGGATTCTTCGATCTCGTCATCGAGTCGGGGCTTAAGCTCTACGACTTCGCGGCGCTGGTCCCGGTGGTCACCGGGGCCGGCGGCCTGATGACGGACTGGCGGGGCGCCCCGCTGGACGCCGCCTCCGACGGCCGCGTCGTCGCCGCGGGCGATCCCCGCACCCATCGCGAGGCCCTGGCCGCCCTGGCCGGGGAGGAGCCGGCCCGATGAGCGGACATCATACGGGCGGATCCCCAGGCGGGTCCCCAGGCGGATTGCATGCAGCCGCCATCGCCCGGCCGGAACGGTCCGTCCTGGAGACGATGCCGGACAAGCTCCGCTCCTTCCTGGACTCGCTGGCCGCCCGGGTGGCCGGCGGGACCAACTGGATGGTGCGCAAGAAGACGGTGTGCGACCTGCTGCTCGGGCTCGACGCCTTCTTCGCCCTGCCGGCGGCCGAGCGCGGCGCCCTGCTCGGCTCCGAAACGGCGCCCGCGGAGGAGGCGGACGGCGACGGCGGCCCGGAGGACTTCCGCAAGGTGCTGCCGCTCTACGTCGCCGCCATGCTGGAAGGGCTCGACGAGGCCGCGATCACCGGCCCCGAGCAGGCCGCCGTCTACATCCTGTCCGTCCACCCGGAGCACCAGCAGGCCGCCGAGGCGTGGATGCTGGCCGACCCGCGCAACGGCAAGGCGGTGCGCCGGCTGATGCGGACGGACCGCCGCTACCGCCAGCTCATGGAGCGCATGAAGGGCCACTGGAAGGCGCTCGGCCGGCCGATCGCCTGAGCGGCCGCCGGCAGACCGCGCTGACGCCCGTCACACCGAGGGGCGGGCGTCCCCGGTGATGTCCGGCTTGGCCGGCATCTCCTCGGCCATGATCCGGTAGGCGAGCCCGCCGAGCAGGGCGCCGGCGACCGGCGCCAGCCAGAACAGCCAGAGCTGCTGCAAGGCCCAGCCGCCGACGACCAGGGCCGGCCCGGTGCTGCGCGCCGGGTTGACCGAGGTGTTGGTCACCGGGATGCTGATCAGGTGGATCAGCGTCAGCGCCATCCCGATGGCCAGCGGGGCGAATCCGGCCGGTGCCCGGCGGTCGGTGGAGCCCAGGATCACCACCAGGAACATGAAGGTCAGCACCACCTCCGCGATCAGCCCGGAGGCGAGCCCGTACCCGCCCGGCGAATGCGCGCCGTAGCCGTTGGCGGCCAGCCCGCTCTCGGCCAGCGACCAGCCCGGCTTGCCCGAGGCGATGACGTACAGCACCAGCGCCGCCAGGACGGCCCCGGCCAGCTGGGCAATGACGTAGGGCAGGATGTCCTTGGCCGGGAAGCGGCGGCCGGCCCACAGGCCGATGGTCACCGCCGGGTTCAGGTGGCAGCCGGAGATGTGGCCGATCGAATAGGCCATGGTCAGCACCGTCAGCCCGAAGGCCAGGGCCACGCCGAGCAGACCGATGCCGACCTCCGGGAAGGCGGCGGCCAGAACGGCGCTGCCGCAGCCGCCGAGGACCAGCCAGAAGGTGCCGATGAATTCCGCCGTGGCGCGCCGGAACATGGACATAGCGCGAACCTCCTCACCGCTTCGTTTCCCTGCCCCCGTTCCCCTCCGGCATGCTGCACCACCGCCGCCGCCCGGCCCAGCGGCGGGGCGTAACATACGGTTGCCGGAATGGCCGCCCCTGGAGTTTCGTGCGTTTAATCTGAAACGCACGAAACTCCAGGCCTTTGTTTTGCGAGCGGATTCACGCTTCAAATCGATTCCGATTTTACGCGATCCGCTCTAAGCAGGTTTTCCGAACTCCGCCCACATACGGGCGGGCTCGGAAAACCTGCAAAACCATAGAGTCCGCAGGGCTCGAAAGGCCGGGCCTGTGGCCCGATCTGGAGAAACCTGCTTCGGGGCCGGCGGCCGTGCTAGGCTGGCGCCATCCCCACTCGCTGCCCCAAGGCCCGCCGATGCGCCGCACCCTCGCCGCCGCCCTGAGCCTCCTCATCCTGACCGGCGCCATCCTGACCGGCACCGCGCCGGCCGCCCCGGCGCTGGCCGAGGGCGCCCGCCTGCACGCGCTGAAGCAGTTCGGGGAACCGGCGTTCAAGCCAGGCTTCACCCATTTCCCACACGCCAACCCCGACGCGCCCAAGGGCGGCACGCTGACCCTGGCGGCGCTGGGCTCCTTCGACAGCCTGAACGCCATCATCCTGCGCGGCGTGCGGCCGCGCACGCTGGGGCTGATCTCCGACGCGCTGATGGTCGGGTCGGGCTGGGAGATGGACGCCGCCTACGGCGCGCTGGCGGAGGGGGTGGAGCTGGCGGACGACCGGAGCTGGGCGGTGTTCCACCTGCGCCCGGAGGCGCGCTGGCACGACGGGACGCCGCTGACCGCCGGCGACGTGGTCTTCGCCTGGGAGGCCATCCAGGCGCACGGGGCGCCCTTCCTGAAATCCTTCCTCGACCGCGTGGAGCGGGTCGAGGCGCTGGACGACCGGCGGCTGCGGATCGCCCTGACGACGGTGAACGAGATCAAGCCGATCATCGACTTCGCCACCAGCGTCGCGCCGCAGCCCCGCCACTGGTGGACGGCGCAGGGGCGCGACATCGCCAGGACCACGCTGGAGCCGCCGCTCGGCAGCGGTCCCTACCGGATCGCGGCGGTGGATCCCGGCCGCTCCATCACCTACGAGCGGGTGGCCGACCACTGGGGCCGCGACCTGCCGACGGCGCGGGGCTTCCACAATTTCGACAGCGTGAAGGTGGACTACTACCGCGACGACGACGTCATGTTCGAGGCGTTCAAGGCCGGCGCCTACGACTTCCGCACCGAGAACCGGGCGCAGCGCTGGACCACCGGCTACGACTTCCCGGCGGCGCGGGACGGCCGGGTGGAGCGGCGCGCGGTGCGCAGCGAGACGCCGCTGGGCGCCCAGGGCTTCCGGCCGAACACGCGGCGGGCCAAGTTCGCCGACCCGCGCGTGCGCGAGGCGCTGGGCCTGCTGTTCGATTTCGAATGGATCCAGAAGAACATCCTGTACGGCCAGTACGAGCGGACGGCCTCGAACTTCCCGAACTCCGACTTCGGGGCCAAGGGGCCGCCGACGGCGGCCGAGCTGGCGCTGCTGGAACCCTTCCGCGGCCGGCTGCCCGAGGCGGTCTTCACCCGCGCCTTCGAGCCGCCGAGGACCGACGGGACCGGCAACACCCGCGCCAACCTGCGCGAGGCGATGCGCCTGTTCAAGGAGGCCGGCTGGGAGCTGAGGAACGGCCGCCTCACCCACGCCGCCACCGGCGAGGCCATGGCCATCGAAATCCTCCTCAACTCCGGCGGGCTCAACCGCGTGATCCAGCCCTATGTGGAGGCCCTGCGCAAGGCCGGCATCGACGCCGGCCTGCGCGTCGTCGACGCCGCGCAGTACGAGGCGCGCACCGAAGAGTTCGACTTCGACATGGTGGTCGCCAACTTCAACTTCTTCACGCCGCCGGGGACCGAGCTGCGCAGCTATTTCGGCTCGGCGGCGGCCGACGTGAAGGGCTCGGCCAACTACGCCGGCATCCGGGAACCGGCGGCGGACGCGCTGATCGACCGTGCCCTGGCCGCCACCGACCTGGAATCGGTGCAGGCGGCCACACGGGCGCTGGACCGCGTGCTGCTGTGGGGGTTCTACATGATCCCGCACTATTACAATCCGGAGATCTGGATCGCCCACAAGACCCGCTTCGGCTTCCCGGAGACGACGCCGAAATACGACCTCGACTTCCGCAACAGCGGCTATCCGGGGACCTGGTGGGTCGATCCGGCGCAGACGGGCTGAGGGCGGCTGCGCCTTGATTGTGCCCGGGGTGGCCCCCTACCTTACCCGAAACGCGACCTTGTCCGATCGGGGGAGACAGAGGGGCTCATGACGACCATCAAGGCGGCGACCTTCAAGGCGACGGTCCTCGCGGCCGCGCTCGGCCTGGCCCTGCTGGCG
>JAEZHQ010000139.1 GCA_023416455.1 Pseudomonadota bacterium
GCGCCGGCACGACCGCAAAAACCTGCTCGACGCCCGGCGCACGCTGCGCAAGGGGATGCGCCACGACGGCGTCCTGTTCGAGACGGTGTGGCGGACGCGCCGGCACGACCGGCCGCGGCTGTTCGTGCTGTGCGACGTCAGCGGCTCCATGAGCACGGTCGCCACGCTGTTCCTGACGCTGGTGGCCCACCTGCACGACGGCCCGATGCGCGTCCGTGCCTTCGCCTTTTCCGACCGGCTGGGCGAGATCACCGAGGATCTGGAGGACGGCGCCGCGCGCGGCATGGCCGCGGCGGTGACCCGCTGGGGCGGGGGCTCCACCGACTACGGGCAGGCTTTCGCCGATTTCCTCGACCTTTGCGGCGGCGCGGTGGACGGGCGCAGCACGGTGGTCATCCTCGGCGACGCGCGGAACAACAACCAGGCGCCGCGGCTCGACCTGCTGAAGCGGATCGCCGCCCGCGCCCGCGACGTCCTGTGGCTCAACCCGGAACCCCCGGTTTCCTGGGGCAGCGGCGATTCCGTCGCTCCCCTGTACGCCGCCGCCTGCGGCCGTGCGCTGCCCTGCGGCACCATCGCGCAGATGGAGGCGGTGATCGAGAATCTCATGGGTGGCGCCCCGCGCGCCGTCCCGCACCCGAGAGGAGGGCCCAACGCCCATGGCTCCCGATGATTCCCGGCTCCGCGCCGCCGCGGAACAGACCGCCGTCCCGCAGCCGGTGGCGCCCGGCCTGTGGTGGCTCCGCCTTGCCCTGCCCTTCGCGCTCGACCATGTGAACGTCTACATCCTCGACGACGGCGACGCATGGACCGTGGTGGACACCGGCCTGTCCGACGCGGCCACCCGCGCCGCCTGGGCCGGGGCGCTGTCCGCCCTGCCGGGCTCCAAGCCGGTGGCCCGCGTCGTCGCCACCCACCACCATGTGGACCATGTCGGGCTCGCCCCGTGGTTCATGGAGCGGTTCGGGGCGGAGCTGCTGATGACCCAGCGGGAATGGCTGTGGGGGCGCCTCCTGAGCGTCGACGACACGCCGGAGCGCCCCGAGCCCTTCGCCCGCTTCTTCCGGCAAGCCGGCTTCGACGAGGCGGAGGTGGCGGAGATGATGCACCAGGAGAATGCCTACCGCCGCTTCGTGCAGCCGCTTCCCGCCGCCTACCGGCGCCTGTGCGACGGCGACGTTCTTGAGGCCGGCGGGCGGCGCTGGCGGCTGCTGTGCTGTCCCGGCCATTCCAGCGAGCATCTGTGCCTCTACGACGCGCAGGGGCGGATCCTGCTGGCCGGCGACCACGTGCTGCCGACCATCTCACCCAACGTCAGCGTCTGGCCGAGCGACCCGGACGCCGATCCGCTGGCCGAGTATCTGGCGTCGCTGCGCCGTGTCGCGGAGGAGGCTCATCCCGACACCCTGGTGCTGCCCGGCCACGGCGCGCCGTTCCAGGGGCTGCACCCCCGGATCGACTGGCTGCTCGACCACCACGCCGACCGCCTGCTGCTGGTGCTGGACGCCTGCCGGACGCCGATGACGCTGCGCGAGGTGGTGCCCGTCCTGTTCGAGCGCACGCTCTCCGACCACCAGATGGTCTTCGCGGCGGGCGAGACGGCAGCCCACGTCAACCACCTGCTGCACCGCGGCGAGCTTCGGCGCGAGACCGCCCCCGACGGAACGCTGTGGCTGCACACCGTTGCCTGATGCGGACGGCGTGGGCCTCCGACCATTCCACCAGGCGGAAGCCCAGCGCCTTGTTGAAGCCGACCATTTCGATCAGCGACGCGGGTTCGGAATTGTCCACCGTTGCCTCCGGCACCGGCTCAATGGGCCATCAGGATGGGCACGGTCATGTGCCGCAGGATGAAGCGCGTCCCCACGCCGCTGCGGGCGAACAGCGACTCGTGCTCGCCGTGTGCGCCCATGACGATCAGGTCGCTGCCGTGGTCGGCGGCGCGCGAGAGCAGCATATCCATGACCCCGATGTCGTCGCCGGCCATGTCCTCGCGGGTCGCGGCAATACCGTGGCTGTCCAGATGTTCGAGGATGCCGGGCCAGTGGTCGTGCGTATGGTTGCGTCCGTCGGCGGACCGGCGAGACAGCACAACAACGTCTGCGCTGGCGCGCAGCAGCGGAAGTGCGTCGCCGAGCGCGCGCGCCGCTTCACGGCTGGCGTTCCAGGCCAGCAGGACGCGTTTGCCCAACGTTCCGGTCCAGCCGGTCGCCGGCAGCACCAGCACCGGTCGGCCGGAATGGCGGACGATGTCCTCCACCAGGCTGTTCGGCACGTCGGGCAGCCAATGCTCGCTGTCCGGCTGCGAAACGATGGCAATGTCCGAGAAGCGCGCGGCTACGACCAACTCGCGCACCAGATCTTCGGGGTGGCCGCTGGACGCCTCCAGCCACGCAAAAGGGACGCCAGCGGCGGCGGCGCGTTCCTCCGCGCCTGCCCTGGCCTGTGCGGCCTCCAGTCGAAGCGCCTCGCTGGGTGTGCGGGCGACCATGGCGGCGCGGTCGTGGTCACGGCGGGCGAAGACGGCCTTGACCCGGCCGCCGAAGATGCCGGCCAGCGCGAGCGCGGCGCCCAACCGGTGTGCACATGCCGGGGAACCGTCGACGTGCAGCAGGATGTCTTTGTACATGATCGTCTCCGGACGGCATGGGGAATGGCCGATGTCGGCCGCCCTCAGGCCGCCTCCTCATGGGCGAAGTAGAGGGCGTGCAGGCGGTCCAGGTTGACGGCGTCGCCGCGTTCCGACAGGACGACCCTGCCGGACTGCATCAGGTAGACGTGGTCGGCCACCTTCAGCGCGCGGTTGGTGTTCTGTTCCACCAGGACAATGGTCAGTCCCTGCGCCTTCAGATGCTCGACGATCTGGAAGATCTCGTCCACCATCACGGGGGCGAGGCCAAGCGAGGGTTCGTCGATCAGGCAGACGCGAGGCTGTTCCATCAGGCCGCGTCCGATCGCCAGCATCTGCGCCTCGCCGCCCGACAGGGTCCCGGCGATCTGGTCGTGGCGCTGGGCCAGGCGCGGGAACAGGTCGAACACCATTTGCCGGTTGGCCTTCCAGTTCCGCCGGCAGGCCGGTGGGAAGGCCCCCATCATCAGATTGTCCTCCACCGTCATGTCGGGGAAGATCATGCGCCCTTCCGGAATCATGACCAGCCCATCCTTGACCGTGTCCCAGGTGGCGCGGCTCTTGATGCTGGTACCGTTCCGGAGGATATCGCCCGACGCCACGGGGACCAGCCCCATGATGGCGCGCAGCAACGTCGTCTTGCCGGCACCGTTCGGCCCGACGATGACGGTGGTCTTTCCCTCGGCGACCGTCAACGAGACGTTCCAGAGGATGTTGATTGCGCCATAGCCGGCGCGCAGATTCTGGATCTCCAGGAGCGGGGCCATCCGCGATCCTTCCTGTTTGAATGAATGTCCTGCCCGGACCGGAGCCTGGGCGGCGCATCGCTTGCTGTCCGGGCCGTGCGATCAGGCTACGGTCTCGCCAGTGTAACTGCGGACCACGTCAGGATCCCGGAACACGGTGCCAGGGTTCCCTTCGGCAATGATCTCGCCGAAGTTCAGCACCACCACGCGCGGGCAAAGTGCCGAGATGGTGGGAATGTCGTGCTCGATGACGACCATGGCGAGATTGAAGCGGTCGCGCACAAGGGCGAGCTGTTCCATGAAAGCCCGCTTGCCGTTGGTCTCCAACCCGGCCAGCACCTCGTCCAGCAGGAGCAGGTGCGGGTTGGTGGCGAGCGCCTTGCCGACCTCCAGCGCCTTGTGCTCGGTCAGCGCCAGTTCGCTCACCGCATCGCGGTCGGCCTTGTGACCGAGCTTCAGCAGGTCGAGGATCTCGTCAATGCGCTCGTGGTCGATGCGGCCCGCACCGAAATGCTGGGCGACGATCAGGTTCTCGCGCACCGTGCAGTGGTGCAGTGGCCGCGCAATCTGGAAGCTGCGCCCGATGCCCAGGCGCGCCCGCTTCCATTCCGGCGCCTTCAGGACCGAGTGGCCGCGGAAGGTGATATCCCCCGCGGTCGGGCGGACGATGCCGGAGATCACGTTGAACAGCGTCGTCTTGCCGGCTCCGTTGGGGCCGACGAGCCCGACCGTCTCGCCCGCGGTTACCGTCATCGACACACCCTTCAGCGCGGACACGCCACCAAACCTGACCTGCACTCCGTCAAGCGTGAGCATGGCGTTGCCCTCCTTCCAGACGGCGGCCCAGGATCGGCGCGAGACCTCCGGGGCTCAACAGGATCATGCCAACCAGCAGCATGCCCAGGACGAACTGGTGGCCGTGCGGCATCAGTTCCTTGAAGACGAGTTGGTCCAGCAGGTAGATGGTCAGCGCCCCGATCACCGGACCCCACACCGTGCGGTAGCCGCCGAAGATGGCCGCCGCGATGGGCAGAACCGTCCACGTGCCGTTGAAGGCGTAGTCCGGTTCCAGGAAGTTGATGAAGTGCGCATTGAAGGCGCCCACCACCCCGGTGATGAAGGCCGACAGGGCCAGCATTGCCGCCTTCAGGTGAGTGCTCGGCACGCCGATGACGCGGGTGGCGACCTCGGTGTCGTGCATCGCCTTCAGCGCCAGGCCCCATGTGCTGCGCCGGATGGCAGCGTAGGCCATGGCGGACAGCACCACGATGGTCAGGATGATCAGGTAGCCGCCCGTCTTCGATCCGAAATCGAACCCCAGCAGGGTGGGGAAGCGTGGGATGCTGAGCAGGCCGCCGGCGCCTCCGGTGACGCTGGTCATCTCGGTCGCCAGGATCTGGAAGATGTGCGCGTAGGCGAGGATGGCGAGCGCGAAGTACGGCCCCTTCAGCCGCAACGCCGGCATGGTGGCGATGGAGGCGACGGCCGCCCCCAGGCCGCCCAGCAGCAGACCCGCAAGGGGTGGCAACCCCAGCTTCATGGACAGGACCGCCGAGGTGTAGGAGCCCACGCCGAAGAACGCGGCGTGTCCGAAGCTGACCATGCCGCCCAGATTTCCCAGCAGCGCCCAGGCGACCGCGATGCCGCCGATGGTCAGGGAGGCGACGATCAGCCCCATGACGTAGGGATTGTCGCCGAACACCAGCGGCACGGCCAGATAGGCCGTCGCCAGCGCGGCGGGCACAAGAATCCGTTTCATCGGGCGATCGCCTTTCTGCCGCCGAACAGGCCCGAAGGCATGACGAACAGCACGACGAGGAACAGGATCATCCCGGCCAACTCCTGGAGCGAGGCGGAGACGTAGGTGACGGTCAGGGATTCGATGATTCCGATCATCACCGCCCCGACCAGCACGCCGGGGATGGACCCCATGCCGGCCAGCACCGTGATGATGAAGGCCTTCACCGTCATCACGTGACCCAGGGACGGAAAGATGGTCTTGCCCGAGTAGATCGCGATGCCGGCGAAGGTGGCGAGCAGCGCCGCGACCATGAAGGACAGGATCTCCGTACGGCGCGGGTTGACGCCCATCAGCGTGGCTGCGTTGCGGTTGGATGACAGCGCCCGCACCGCACGCCCCTGCCAGGAATGGTTCAGCCACCAGTAGACGCCGGCCATCAGCATCAGCCCGCCCACGAAAAAGACCACTTCGCTGCGCATGGCGAACAGTGTGTCGGCCACCACCACCGCATCCTGGAACCAGGGCGAGGTGGTGGAGTGGATGTCGGCTGCCCAGATCATCAGGATCGCGTTGGTCAGGATGATGCCGAGCCCGAAGGTCAGGATCAGGGAGTTGATCTCCCGGTCCTGCTTGATCTGGCTGATCAGCGCATAAACCAGCGCCGCGCTGGCGCCGACCACCACGAGCGCGAAGGGGATCGCCGTCACCGGGTTCAGCCCGTACTGGGATTCGGCCGCGTAGGCGACGTAGGCAGCCAGCAGCACCAGCTCGCCGTGGGCAAGGTTGATGATACGCATCGTGCCGAACACCAGCGCCAGGCCGACGGCCACCGTGGCGTAGTAGCCGCCGGCCAGGAGGCCGGAATAGAGCGCTTGCAGGGTAAGGGTCAGCATTCCGCTCACCACGGTTTGGCGGGGAAGTTCATCTTCCCGTTCGCCGCCTCCGGCGGCCAGACGAGCATGATCTTGCCCTGCTGGTGCTGGCCCATGCGGTGCGAGAAGTTGGGATTGTCACCATTCTCGTTGAAGGTGACACGGCCGATCAGCGTCTCGGTGTCGGTCTTGCGCAGTTCTTCCGCCAAGCCGCCCTTGTCCAGGGTGCCGGCTTGGTCGGCCCGCAGCATGGCCTCGATCAGCAGCTTCGTCTGCACGTAGCCGAACTGGCCCAGATAGTCCGGCTCCTTGTTGAACAACCGGCTGTAAGCCTTGGAGAACTCGATTGCCTCGGGCTGAGTGAACTCGGCCGGATAGGGAAGCATGGCGGTGCCGAAGACATTCTCCATCAGATCGGGGAATTCCTTGGCCATCTGCGCGGTGGCCAGCGACCAGACGCCGACGACCGCCTTGACGTCCGGTTTCAGCACCTTCGCGGCCCGCAGAATGCCCACATAGTCGTTCTCGTAGCCGACCATGGCGATGGCGTCGGGCCGGTCCTGCAGCTTGACCTTGTTCAGCAGGGGCTTGAAGTCGCTGGTCGTGCCGTCGAACTCGTGCAATCCGACCGTCATGCCCTTGTCGGTCAGATCCTTCTGCACCTGCTTGGCGAGGTTGCTGGTGGCCTCCTTGTTCAGATAGACGACCGACACCTTCTTCAACTGCATGTCCTGCAGCAGGCCGATCAACGCCTTGGCGTAGCCTTCCGTGTTGTTGATGCGGAAGAAGGTCTTGTAGCCGCGCCCGGTCAGGTCGGGCGTCACGCCGCCGGAGGTCATGTAGACCACGCCGGCCTTCTGCGCCGCCTCCGACGCCGGGCCGATGATGTTGGAGCCGTAGCCGCCGGTCAGCGCGACGACGCCCTGCGCGATCAGCTTCTCCACCGCCGCCACGCCCTTGGCTGGCGAGGTCTCGTCGTCAATGGTCGTGACTTTGAAGGTATGCTTGCCGGCGTACTGCTTGTTCGCCAAGTCGACGGCGACGGCGATGCCCTCACTCATGCCCTGGCCGACACGGGCGAGATTGCCGCTGAGCGGCAGCTGCGATCCCAGCAGGTAGTCCTTTGCGTCCGCAACGCCGGGCGCACCCAGCGCCAGCGTCAGGGCGACGATCGCGGTCATGAGGCCAGTCATTCGCACCATAGTTTGTTTCCTCCTCGGTTTCGTTGGCGGGATCTTGGTATCAAGGGAACGATGGGACGCTGGCGGTCAGGAGCGTGTCGCCATCACTTGGCTGGCAACCGTGCGCAGGTCGTTCTTCTTCAGCTTGCCGGTCGAACTGGCGGGCAGAGCCGGCACGACCACGATGCGTGCGGGGCGTTTGTAGGGAGCCAGCCGTTCGGCGGCGAACGCCTTCAGCCCCTCTTCGGTGGCCGTGCGGCCGGGGACGAGCTGGACGAAGGCGACCACCGACTCGTTGCCGGCCTCCGAATGGCCGACCACCGCCGCCAAGGTCACGGCGGGATGGCTGCACAGCACGCCCTCCACCTCCTCCGGGTAGACGTTGAAGCCGGAATGAATGATGATCTCGCGGAGGCGGCCGATCACGCTGAGGCACCCGTCCGGTTCCAGCCGGGCCATGTCGCCGGTCTTCAGCCAGCCATCGGGCGTGATGATCTCGGCCGTCAGGCCCGGCTCGCGGTAATAGCCCAGCATGACGTTGGGCGCGCGCACCCAAAGCTCGCCGGTGCCACCCGCCGGGGCGTCGACACCGGTGGCGTGGTCGATGAAGCGCACCTCGACCAGCGGCAGCGGCGGTCCGATGGAGGTGTCGGCGCGCGGCGCGTCCAGGCGGGTCTGCGTGATGGTGGGTGAGCATTCGGTAAGGCCGTAGCCGTTGTGGAGCGGCAACCCGAAGGTGGCCTCCACCGCCTGCTTCAGCGCCAAGTCCAGCACCGAGCCGCCCGACGAGAGATAGCGCAGGTGTGGGGCGGCCGGCGCCTGCCCGGTGACCTTGCTGTGCTCGATCAGCTTGGCGTACATGACCGGCACGCCCTGGAAGACGGTGACGCCGTCGTGCTCCAGCGCGTCCCACACGGCCTTCGGGTCGAAGCGCGCTATGGCATGCAGGCAGCCGCCGGCGTACAGCGTGCCGAGGCAGGTGGAGGCAAGTCCGAACACGTGGCTGATCGGCAGCACGCCGTAGGTCCGGTCGTTGCGGTTCAGCCCGCGCATGTGGCCGGAGATGCACGCCACGAACAGCAGTCCGCGGTGGGACAGCATCACACCCTTGGGGTGCCCCGTGGTGCCCGAGGTGTAGATGACGGCGCCGACCTGTTTCGCCGCATCGGCGTGCACCGGCTCCGGATCGGCTCCCAGCAGCGGGCCGACCGCCATGGGCGGAAGCTTCGGATCATCCAGCGCCGTGGCCCCGTGACGGGCGGCGTGCGCCGCCGCGTCGTGGGAAATGGCGTCGGTATAGAAGATCCGGCGCGGCAGGCAGTGGTCGCGGATCGTGTCGATCTCGCGTTTCGACAGGCGCGCGTTGACGATGACCGGCCAAGCATCCAGCTCGCTGGCAGCCATCACCAGAGTGGCGACGGCCAGACCGTTCTCGCAGACGATCATCACCCGGTCGCCACCACGCACACCCAGCGCGGAAAGGTGCCGCTGCACCCGGCGGATCGCCGCACCGAAGTGGCCGTAGCTCCATTCGGTGTCGCCCTCGCGCAGCGCGGGGGCGTCGGGGGTATGCTCGGCCCAATCCAGGACCGGATGACTGATGCGGGCGGGCAGCGCCGCGACCACGCTCGCGAAACGGTCCATGGTCAGGCCGCCTCGCGGATCATGTTGCGGGCGATGACGAGCTGCTGGACTTGGGTCGTCCCCTCGTAGATACGGAACAGGCGCACGTCGCGGTAGAACCGCTCGATCCCGTAATCGGCGATATAGCCGGCACCGCCGTGAATTTGCACGGCACGGTCGGCGACGCGCCCGACCATCTCGGAAGCGAACATCTTGCAGCAGGCCGCGTCGGTGGAGACGTCCACGCCCGTATCCTTCCTGCGCGCCGTTTCCAGCACCATGCAGCGCGCCGCGTAGGCTTCCGCCCGGCTGTCGGCCAGCATCGCCTGGATGAGCTGGAACTCGGCGATGGGCTGGCCGAACTGCTTGCGCTCCATGGCGTAGGCCAAGCTGTCGCGGATCAGCCGCTCGGCTGCACCGACGCAGACCGCGGAAATGTGCAAACGCCCGCGGTCCAGCACCTTCATTGCTGTCTTGAAGCCCTGGCCTTCCCGGCCACCGAGCACGGCGGTGGCGGGAACCGGGCAATCCTCGAAAATGACGTCGCAGGTATGGGCGCCCTTCTGGCCCATCTTCTTGTCCAGCGGCCCGAGCGTGATGCCGGGTGTGCCAGCCTCCACCAGGAAGGCGGTGACGCCACGCGCGCCCTCGTCCTGAGCGCCCGTGCGGGCGAAGACGGTGAACAGGCCGGCATGCGGCGCGTTGGTGATAAAGCGCTTGGTGCCGTTCAGCACGTAATGATCGCCGTTGCGCCGCGCGGTGGTGCGCAGCGAACCGGCGTCGGAACCGGCCTCTGGCTCCGTCAAGGCGAAGGAACCGACGATTTCGCCACTGGCGAGCCGGGGCAGGTAGGCGCGCTTCTGCTCGTCGGTGCCGTCGATGACGATGCCCTGCGACCCGATCCCGTTGTTGGTTCCGATCAGCGAACGGAAGGCGGGGGAGGTCTGGCCCAGTTCGAAGGCCACCTGAACCTCCTCAGCCATGGACAAGCCGATGCCGCCATGCTCTTCGGGGATGGACAGGCCGAACAGGCCCATCTCACGCATGGCTGCGACGACCGACGGCGGGATGGCGTCGTCATCCGCGGCCTTGTGCTCGAGCGGGATCAACTGCTCGCGCACGAAGCGCGACACCGTGCCGACCAGTTGGCGGAGCGTCTCCGGATCCAATGGCATTCGTGTCACCTCGGGGAGAGAATGTGTTCAGGAATTGAAGAGGACGGCGTCGATGCGGCGGACCAACTCCACCAGCCGCGGAGCGTGGTCCTCTTCCAGCGTCTTGCGGTGGAGCAGGAACGACGGGCCACCACAGTTGAAGGCCAGCACGGGAGAGCCGTCGCGCGGCACGTAGGGCACGCCGGCCGCGTTCACCTCGGTCTTCCAGGCACCGAGCGAGAGGCAATAACCCTTCGTCCGGTATTCCTCGACCGCCTGCAGGATGCCGTCCCGGATTCCCGGCCAGCTGCCGGGGGACCGTTCGTTCTCGTGGGCTTCCAGCTTGTCCATCAGCGCCGCCCGCTCGGTGTCGGACAGGCCTGCCAGATAGGCGCGCCCCATGGCGCTGGTGGTCAGTTTCAGGTGCGAGCCGACGTCGAGCTGCAACGTGACCGGGCTGTCGCCGCGGCAGCACTCCAGATAGATCATGCTGAGCCGGTCCCGCCCGCCCAGCGCCACCGACAGGCCGGTGTGGTCGGCCAGTTCCTGCATCAGCGGGCGCGCCACCTGCCGGACGCCCATGCCTGACAGGCAGGTGTAGCCCAGCGATAGCACCGGCGTGCCCAGCCGGTACTTCCCGGACGCGGCGTTGTAGACCAGATAGCCCTGCTTCCCCAAGGTGTAAGTCAGACGCGACACCGTCGCTTTAGGCAATCCGGTACGAGCTGCCAAGTCTTGATTGCCAAGCTCGATCTCATTCCGCCGGAACGAGCGCAGAATGTCGAGTCCTCTGGCCAGTGCTGTCACGAATCGAGGGTCTTTCTCCTCGCCAATGTCATGATCATCGACGGAAAGTCCTTCATCCCGCTTGCGCATGGATTTCTTCCCTCGGGAGTTTTGTTGATGCTCCGCAAGAATGCGGGGCGAAAGCTTTCATTGAAAGCCACTCTGGCAGCGTTTATGAGCGGCGTCAAGAAAATGAAATTTAGTTCCGTAGAACGGAATTTGGTCGGGAGGAGAGGTGGCTGGCGTAGCCGGCGCCGAACGGAAGGGCGCGGTGGTGCGCACCGCCGCCCGACTCCCGATTGCGACGAAAGGGGACAGGATGAGCTTCGATCCACAAAACGGCGCGCTCGTGCCGGGCGTCGTGGGAACCGGCACCATGGGGGTGGCATCGCCCAGATCGCGGCTGCGGCCGGCATCGATGTTCTGGCTGCACGACGCCCGCGAAGGCGCGGCGGGTGAGGCCGTGGCTGCGGTGGCTGATACCGAAGGCGTTTGATGGCTTCCATCAAACGCCTTCGGTTCAAACCCGGCAGCACGTTGCGCAGCAACGTGCGAAAGGGGCATACGGCCGGCCGAACATGAAGCGTTCATGCGCCGGCCGTATGATACCTTCCGTACCCTGGCCCGCGAGGGAGGCATGAGCGACGCGGCCGCCGACCCGGCGGTCACCGACGCCCTGGTGGGGCTTGGCACGCGCATGGGCCACGCCGCGGTGGAGACGCGCGACACGCCCGGTTTCCTGGCCAACCACGCCGGGCGCGTTTATGGCACCGGGGCGCTGCGCGTGGTTGGTGAGGCGGTGGCGGAGCCCGCCTCCGTGGATCGCGTTCTGGTGCAGCAGGCCGGCTTCCGCATGGGGCCGTTCGAGTTGCTGGACCTCATCGGCATCGACGCGTCGCCGTCGGTGATGGGGTCGATCTACGGCCAGTTCTTTCACGAGACACGTTTCCGCCCCTCGGCGCTGCCGCGACAGTATGTCGCTGCCGGGCTGCCGGGCCGCAAGACCGGTCGCGGCTTCTGCCGCTACGCCGACGGCAAGCCGGTGGTGGACCCCGAACCCGAAGTGCCGGCCGCCGGCAAATGGGTAGGCTGCTTCGGCCCGACCGAGGCGGACGCCGGCTCCGACCCCGCGGGCATGAAGACGCGCGCGCGATCGCAGGAGCGTGGTCGGCTGGGCTGGCAACGGGCGGTCCACGACGGCCGGCGCTCTCCCGTCGAGGCGGCGATGCTCCGGTACAAGGTTCTGATCGGACGCCGCCTGCGCGCTCGGACTCTGCCCGCGCGGAGGGTCGAAGCGGGCGTCGGCTGCAAGGTCATGAACGTCATGACCAGCTTGGGCATGCCGGTCACCCGCAAGGTCGCCTGATCACCGCTTCACCGCGGTGGCCTCCGCCGTCACGCCGGTTTGCGCACCAAAGACCGTCCGGATCACTCCGCCGCCAAGCGCTGCGGCCGGGCCGACCGGAACCGCTCCAGCAGCTCGCGCCGCTCCGCCTCCGCCTGCGCCATGGCCTTTTCCTTCACGTGCCCGTAGCCGCGGATGCGCTCGGGAAGGACGGCGATCCGCAGGGCCAGCTCCAGGGTGTCCGGGGCGAGCCCCGTCAGAAGCTGGTCGACCGTCGCTTCGTAGTCGTCGATCAGGCGGCGCTCGGCCCGGCGCTCCGCGGTGCGGCCGAACGGATCGAACGGCGTTCCCCGCAGGACCTTGAGCCTCGCCAGCAGCTTGAACGCGGTGAGCATCCACGGCCCGTAGGATCTCTTCCTCAGCTGGCCGCTCTCCGGATCGCGGGCGGCGAGGAGCGGCGGGGCGAGGTGGAAGCGGAGCCGGAATCCGCTCTCGAACTGCCCGGCCAGCCGCGCGAGGAAGGCGCCGTCGGTGTAGAGGCGGGCGACCTCATACTCGTCCTTGTAGGCCATGAGCTTGTGGAAGGAGCGGGCGACGGCCTCCGTCAGCCGGGTGCTTCCCGGCACCTCCGCCGCTTCGGCCCGGCGGACCCGGTCGACCAGCCGGCGGTAGCGCGCGGCGTAGGCGGCGTCCTGATAGGCGGCAAGCTCGTCCACGCGCCGGCGGACGAGGGCGTCGAGGTCGCTGGACAGGGTGTCCGCGGCCGGCTTGGCCGCTCCCTGCGCCGTCTCCGTCACCGCCGGCAGGTCCACGGCGGCCCGCCGTCCCCAGGCGAAGGCCGCCCGGTTCGCGGCGACGCCGGCGCCGTTCAGCGCGATGGCCTCGTCGATGGCGGCGGCCGAAACCGGCACCAGCCCCTTCTGCCAGGCGTAGCCGAGCAGGAACAGGTTGGTCATGATGGCGTCGCCGAGCAGCCCGGTGGCGATGGCGGTGGCGTCCAGCGCATCGACGGCGTCCGGCCGGCCGCAGGCGGCGCCGACCCGCTGCACCAGCAGCGGCACCGGAACGCGCTGGTCGGGGTCGCGGGTGAAGGCGCCGGTGATGGTCTCGCGCGCGTTGAGCACCGCGCGGGTGTGGCCCGCCCGCATCCGGCTCAGCCCCTCGTCCCCGGCGGCGACGAGCAGGTCGCAGCCCAGCACCGCGTCGGCGCCGCCCGGCGCGATGCGCGCGGCGTGGATGCGGTCGGGGCTGCGCGCCAGCACGATGTGCGACATCACCGCGCCGCCCTTCTGGGCCATGCCGGTCTGGTCGAGGATGGAGCAGGCCAGCCCCTCCAGATGCGCCGCCATGCCGAGGATCGCCCCGATGGTCACCACCCCGGTGCCGCCGATGCCGGTGACGAGCAGGCTGTAGGGCCGGTCCAGCGCCGGCAGGACCGGCTCCGGGGTGGCGATCGCGCCGGCCCCGGGCGCCGCCGCGGCCGGCGCCGGCTTCGCCTTGCGCAGCCGGCCGCCCTCCACCGTGACGAAGGACGGGCAGAAGCCCTTCAGGCAGGAGAAGTCCTTGTTGCAAGAGGACTGGTCGATCTGGCGCTTGCGGCCGAACTCGGTGTCCACCGGGACCACCGACAGGCAGTTCGACTGGGTCGAGCAGTCGCCGCAGCCTTCGCACACCCGTTCGTTGATGACGACGCGGCGGTCGGGGTCGTCCATCCGGCCGCGCTTGCGGCGCCGGCGCTTCTCCGCCGCGCAGGTCTGGTCGTAGATCAGCGCCGACACGCCGGGCACCTCGCGGAACTCCCGCTGCACGGCGTCCAGCTCGTCCCGGTGATGGACGGTGACGTAGGGCGGCAGGCCGGCCGAGGGGCCGTACCGCTCCGGCTGGTCCGTGACCACCGCGATGCGCTGCACCCCTTCGGCGCGCACCTGCCACGCGATCGCCTGCGGGCTCAGCGGGCCGTCGTGGGTCTGCCCGCCGGTCATGGCGACGGCGTCGTTGAACAGGATCTTGTAGGTGATGGTGACGCCGGCGGCGACGGCCGCCCGGATGGCGAGCAGACCGGAATGGAAATAGGTGCCGTCGCCGATGTTCTGGAAGATGTGGCGGGTCGGCACGAAGGGCGCCAGCCCCACCCAGTTCGCCCCCTCCCCTCCCATGTGGGTGTAGGTGGCGGTGCTGCGGTCCATCGCCTGCGACATCCAGTGGCAGCCGATGCCGGCATGCGCGCGCGAGCCCTCCGGAACCTTGGTCGAGCTGTTGTGCGGGCAGCCGGAGCAGAAATAGGGCGTGCGCTTGGGCACGGCCCCGGCTATGCCCGGGACCCCGGCCGCGGCGCGGTCGAGACGGGCCAGCATCTCCCCGTCCGCCACCTCCCGGCCGCAGCGGGCGAGCCGCCGCGCGACCGCCGCGGCGACCGCCGCCGCCGACAGCTCGTCGTGGGAGCGCAGCAGCGGCGCTCCCGCCTCGTCCCGCTTTCCGGTCACCCGGGGGCGCCGGTCGGCGGGCAGCCCGTAGAGGATGTCCTTGACCTGCCCCTCGATCAGCGGCCGCTTCTCCTCGACCACGAGGATCTCGTCGAGCCCGGCGGCGAAGGCGCGCAGGCTCTCCGGCTCCAGCGGCCAGGGCACCGCCACCTTGAAGACGGCGATGCCGAGGGCGGCCGCCCGCGCCTCGTCGATGCCGAGGTCGGCGAGGGCCTGGCGGACGTCGAGATAGGCCTTGCCCGTGGTGACGATGCCGAAGCGCGCGCCGGCACCGCCGAGCGCCACGCGGTTCAGCCGGTTCGCGCGGATGTAGGCGAGCGCCGCCGGGATCTTGTGCAGGTGCAGGCGGGCCTCCTGCTCCTGCGGCGTGTCCGGCCAGCGGATGTTGAGGCCGCCGGGCGGCAGGGCGAGGTCGGCGGGCCGGATTATGGAGGGAGTGGCCGGGTCGAGCGCCATCGAGACGCTGCGGTCGGTGAGGTCGGCCGTCACCTTCATGGCCGTCCAGCAGCCCGACAGGCGGGACATCGCCCAGCCGTGCAGCCCGTACTCGATCATCTCCGGGATGGTGGACGGGGCCAGGATCGGCATCATGGCGTCGACCAGCGCGTATTCGCTCTGGTGCGAGGTGGTGGAGGATTTGCAGGTGTGATCGTCGCCGGCCAGCGCCAGCACGCCGCCATGCGCCGCCGAGCCCGCCAGGTTGGCGTGGCGGAAGGCGTCGCCGGTGCGGTCCACCCCCGGCCCCTTGCCGTACCAGAGGCCGAAGACGCCGTCCCACTCCGGCTTGTCCTGAAGATGGATCTGCTGCGTGCCCCACAGCGCCGTGGCGGCCAGATCCTCGTTCACGCCGGGAACGAAGCGGATGTCGTGCGTGTCCAGGAACCGCTTCGCCCGGGTCATCTCCATGTCGATGGTGCCGAGCGGCGAGCCGCGGTAGCCGCTGACCATCCCGGCGGTGCGCAGGCCGGCGGACCGGTCGCGCCGCTGCTGCAACAGCGCCATCCGCACCAGCGCCTGCGTTCCATTCAGGAACACGCGCCCGTCGTCGGCCCGATACTTGTCGTCCAGCGTCACCGCGTCGCGCATCACCGCGCCCATCGCAGCCCCGCCGTTCGCAGCCAGATCGTCCGGCATGCGTCCCTCCCCGATTGACTGTGTGTTCCGAACTGCACCCACCCCTCCCCCGCCGGCCCCCGCCCCCACGGGTGGAGGCTGGCCGGGGCGGGGGTTGGAAGCGCCGCTAGCTGGCGATCCGGCCCATGTAGATGCGGGCCAGCCCTTCCTTCATGGCGGCGACCGCGTCGGCCACGCTGACCGCGATGTGATCGGACATGCAGGCCACGGCGCGCGCCCGGTCGCGGGCCTTCAGCGCCTCGGCGATCGCCAGATGCTCGTCGAAGGTCGTGGTGCGGCGCAGCGGGTTCTCGATCTCGATGCGGCGGACGAAGCGGATCCGCGCGTTGATGCTTTCCAGCATGCGGACCAGTTCGGGGTTGCCCCCCATGCCGGCGATGCGGATGTGGAACTCCTCGTCGCGGCGGGTCAGGTCGTCGGCGCTCATCGCCCCGCGGTCGTTCCGCACGCCCTTCCAGAAATCCATCAGCTCGGCGATGGCCACGTCGCTGGCCCGTTCGACGGCAAGCTCGATGCCCAGCCGTTCCAGCGCGGCCCGGACCTCGAACAGGCCCATGATCTGTTCGGCGTCGAACGGGCGGCAGTAGAAGCCCTTGTTCGGCACCAGCGTGATCAGCCCTTCGATCACCAGCCGGTTCAGCGCCTCGCGCACGGGCGTGCGGCTGACGTTCAAGGCGGCGGCCAGCTCCACCTCGTTGATCCGTTGCTCCGGCCGGAACTCGAAGTTCACCGCCATGCGCTGGATCGCCGCGTAGACGCGGTTCACGCTGTCGGCCGCCCGTGGTGCGGGCGCGGCCTTCTGGGTCTTCTTGCGCGGGGGCGCCGCCATGATCGTCCTTCGCTCGTTGCGTGGTGCGGCGTTGCGGGCGGCGGAAGGGCGGCCGGGCATCGCTGGCCGCAGGTCCGTCCCTTCCCTCGCCGGCACCGGTCCGTCCCGTGATGGCACGCCCGCGCACCGCTGCGCCCAGGCGTCCGTCCCATAGATACTTCATGACCCGCCGCTGTGGTATGCACTTTTGCCAATGCACCCTTATGCAGAAGAGTACACACATGACTGCCGCGACGGGGCGCGTTCAGTGGGCCGCCGCGCCCAGGTACAGGTGGCTGACCGTCTCGTCGTTCAGGATCGCGTCGGCGGTGCCCTCCATATGCACTTGGCCCATGACGAGCACATAGGCGCGGTCGGAAATCTCCAGCGATTCCGCGGCGTTCTGCTCGACCATGAGCACCGACACGCCCTCGCGGTCGCGAATGCGCCGGATGTGGGCGAACAGCTCGTCCATCATCAACGGCGACAGGCCGGCCGACGGCTCGTCCAGCAGGAGATGCCGCGGTCCGGGCATCAGCGCCCGGGCCAGAGCCAGCATCTGCCGCTCCCCGCCGGACAGGCTGTCGGCCCGCGCACCGGCCTTGCGGGCGAGGTTGGGGTAGTGGTCGAGCAGCTCCTCCAGCCGCGCCCGGCGCGCGCCGGCCGCGATGAACTGGCCGCCCAGCTCCAGGTTCTCCCGGATGGTCAGAGGGCCGAAGATGTTGTCGAGCTGCGGCACATAGGCGACGCCGCAGCGGCGCACCCGCTGGTGGGTCGGCATCCCGGCGAGGTCGCGGCCGTCGACCACGACGCGGCCGGCGCGCGGGCGCAGCTGCCCGACCACCGTCTTGAGCAGGGTCGACTTGCCGGACCCGTTGGGGCCGAGGATGGTGACGATCTCCCCCGGCCGCACCGTGACGGACAGGCCGTTCAGGATGTCGGCGTCCGGCACGTAGCCGGCACGCACCTCATGCACCGAAAGCGTCATGACTTGGCTCCGTTGACGACGCGCAGGGGGACGCCGGGGCGCCGGCGGCCGAGATAGGCTTCGACCACCTGCTGGTTCCGGCTCAGCTCGTCGGGCCGGCAATCGGCGATCACCGCCCCCTTGTCGAGCGCGATGCAGCGGTCGCACAGGTCGCCGATGAAGCCCATGTCGTGCTCCACGATCACCAGGGCGGTGCCGCCGGCGCGGATGCGCCGCAGATGGTCGGCCATCCGCCGGCGCAGCGACGGGTTGACGCCGGCCGTCGGCTCGTCCAGCAGCAGCACCACCGGATCGTCCATCAGCGCCGCCGCCAGCCCGAGGAGCTTCTGCTGGCCGCCCGACAGCCCGCCCGCGGGGTGGTCGGCGAGGCCGGCGAGATCGACCTCGCCCAGGAGCGCCATCGCCTTGGCGACGAATTCGCGCTCCTCCCGCCGCGCCGCGGCCGGGGTCAGCAGCGACCACAGGGGGGAGCGGCCGGTGGAGAGGCGCCCGCCCGCCAGCATCACCTCCAGCACGGACATGCGCGCCGGAAGCCTGGGCAGCTGGAAGGTCCGCCGGAGGCCGAGCTGGCTGGGCTGCCACGCCCGGCGGGCGGCGATCGCGGCGCCGTTGAACCGGATCTCGCCGCTGGACGGCGACAGGAAGCCGCTCAGCAGGTTGAGCAGCGTCGTCTTGCCGGAGCCGTTGGGGCCGACCAGACCGACGATCTCCCGCGCGCCGATCTCCAGGCTGACGTGATTGACCGCGGTCAGGCCGCCGAAGGTCCGGGTGACGTCATGGGCGCTGAGCATGGAACCTCCGCAGCCGCTCGGGGACCAGCCCCTGGGGCTTCAGCATGAGACCGGCCAGCACGATCAGCCCGATGGAGAAGACGCGAAGGCTGCCGGTAAGGTCGGACGGCAGGGCGATCACGTCCTTCAGGAACGGGATGCCGGCGTAGAGCGTGGTGACCAGGAGCGCGCCGAGGACGGCGCCCGCCACGTTGCCGAGCCCGCCGAGGACGACCATCGTCCAGATCAGGAAGGTTTCGAAGGGCAGAAGCTGGTCCGGCCCGATGAAGGCGAGATAGAGGGTGTAGAGACCGCCCGCCAGCCCGGCCATGGCGCCGCCGATCGCCAGCACGCGCACCTTGTAGGCCACGATGTCGTGGCCGAGGGCGGTGGCGAGGTCGGGATTCTCCCGCATCAGCCGGAGCACGCGGCCGAACTGCGTGCGGCCGAGATGCTGCGCCACCAGCGCGACGGCCAGCAGCAGCGCCGCCGACAGGGCGAGGATGGCCAGCGCCCGCGCAACGCCGTCGAGGGCGGGGAACAGCCCGCCGATTCCGCCGATGCCCTGGGGGCCGCCGGTCAGCCATTCCTCGTTGATGGCGACCAGGCGGACCAGCTCGGCGACGGCCAGGGTCGCCAGCGCCCAGTATTCGGCGGCGAGATCGCGGCCCAGCTTGCCGATGGCGAAGCCGCCGGCCGCCGCCGCCGCCATGCCGGCCAGCACCGCGGCCGGCCAGGGCAGGCCGGCCCGGGTCAGGATGGCGACGGCGTAGGCGCCGATCCCGAACAGCGCGATCTGGCCGAAGTTCAGCAGGCCGCTGGTGCCGGCCTGAAGGTTGAGGCTGACCGCGGCGATCCCGAAGACCGCCGACATGATCAGCACATGGATGCAGAACTCAAGCACGGCGGCCTCCCCGGCTGAACAGCCCTTCCGGCCGATGGATCAGCGTGACGACGATCAGGGCGAAGCCGATGCCCGTCAGATAGCCGAGCGGCAGGTAGCGCGGCCCGTCGGCGAACAGCAGCCCGAAATCGATCCGCATCACCACCGTCTCGGCGAGCGCGATGGCGAAGGCCCCCATGACCGCGCCCGGCAGGCTGCCGAGGCCGCCGACGATGGCCGCCGCGAAGACCGGCAGAAGCAGCATCTGCCCCATGCCGATGTCGAGCTGGGTGACCAGCGCCAGCAGGATTCCGCCGGTCCCGGCCAGCGTGCCGCCGAGGAAGACGGTGAGCGCGGTGACGCGCCTGGCGTCGATGCCGGCCGCCGACGCGAGGCCGGGGTTCGCCGCGATGGCGCGGATGGAGCGGCCGAGCGGCGTCAGCCGCAGCATGGCGAAGAAGGCGGCCAGGCAGACGGCGGTGGTGGCGATGCCGACGATCTGCTGATCGGAAACGATGGCTCCCCACAGCTCCAGCGGCGGGGTGAGCGGCGTGTCGAACTGCTGCGGGCGCGTGCCGAAGACCGCCTGAAGGCCGGCGCGCACCATCATGGCGATGGCGAGCGAGCCGATCAGCGCGCTGGCGGGCCCGACGGCGGCGAGGCGCTCGAAGGCGAAGCGGTGAAGCAGAACGGCGAGCAGCCCGGCGGAGGCGGCGCCGATGATGGCGGCGGGGACCAGCCCCACGCCCGGGATGGCGGTGGCGGCCAGGGCCATGGCCGCGCCGAAGGGCGCCATCTCCACATGCGCGACGTTGGGGAAGCGGCTGACCCCGTAGGCCAGGCTGAGGCCGAGCGCGATCAGCGCCAGGTCGCTGGTCCGGATCAGGGTATCGATCAGTATCTGCATCAAGTGGCGGGTCTCCGATCGACGGGGCGGAGGCCCCCCGGCGCCGGGGCCGGGGGATCCGGTTTCACCGCCGGTCCGGCCGCGGCGGGCCGGGCCGGCGCGTGGTCGCTCCCTACTGGTTCGCGGCGGTCTTCAGCTCGCCGCCGCGGTAGGAGACGACGATGTAGGGCTGGGCCGCGCGCTGCCCCTGGGTGTCGAAGGCGATCGGGCCGGTCGCCCCGGCATGCTCGCCGAGCGAGGCCATGGCCTCGCGGATCTTCGCCGGCTCGACGCTGCCGGCCTTGCGGATCGCCGCGGCGGCGATCATCACCGCATCGTAGGTGTAGCCGCTGAAGGTGGTGGCGAACTCCTTGCCGAACGTCTTCTGGTAGGCATCGCGGTACCAGGCGCCGTCCGGCCCGATATAGTTGACCTCCATGCCCATCTGCCCCTCGACCGTCTCGGGCCGCGAGTCGGCGGTGCACATGGAGAGATAGATGCCGAACCACGGCGTCTTGGACAGGCCCAGCTCGAAGGCTTCGCGGTTGATGGTCGCCGCTTCCTGGCCGTAGCCGGAATAGATGACCACGTCCGGCTTGGCCGCCGCGATCCGTTGCAGCTCGCGCCGGTAGTTCGACTGGCCCTCGGTGTAGAGCAGATTGGCGACGACCTGGCCGCCCAGGGCCTCGAAGGCCGCCTTCGTCTCGGTGTAGACCCCCTGGCCGTAGGAGTTGTTGGGGGCGAGGAAGACCGCCTTGCGGTGGCCCATGTCGTAGACCGCCTTGGCGGCGAACTTCCCGGCGACGTCGTCCAGGCCGATGGTGCTGAAGGAATGGCTGCCGATGGTCCGGATGACCGGCGAGGAGGAGCCGGGGTTGATGTGGACGATTCCCTCGCGCTGGAGATACTGGCCGACCGGAATGGTGTTGCCCGACGAATATTCGCCGATCACCACCGGCGTCCTGGAAACCGACACCAGCTTGCGCGCGGCGTCGATGGCGCTCTGCGCCCGGCCGCCGGAATCCTCCACGACCACCGCCAGCTTGCGGCCCAGCACGCCGCCTTCGGCGTTGATCTTTTCGACGGCGAGTTCGATGCCGCGGCGCTGATCCTCGCCGATCGTCGCGCTGGCGCCGCTGAGCGGCAGCACCGCCCCCAGCGTCACCGTGTCCTGAGCCTTGGCCGGACCCGCCAGCGCCATCACGGACGCGAGCGCACCCAGCACGGCGCCCCGCATTGTCGTGCCAACCGTACCCATCGCAAACCTCCTTGTCAGCGGCTCTCTTGTCAGTGGCTCTCTTGTCAGCGGCCCTGCATCTGCATGACAAACTGAATACACTTGAGGCTATCCGCGCTCGTCCGACGCCGTCAACGGGTTTGTTCGAGCGCCCAACCATTTTGCAGTTGCACACAAAACGAGCCCGCATTTTGAGCAGGATCGGAAGCCGGAAAAAGCTGTGGACTAATCTGTATACAGATATGTATCGTGTGTCCGGTCCGGGCGTTCCCGCCCACAGCCATCCATACCCGCGGAGGAATCCAAATGAGCATCCGGCGCATCGAGATCGGCCCACGCATGAGCCAGGCCGTCGTTCACGGCGGGGTGGTCTGCACGGCGGGCGTCGTGGCGCTGCGCGCGCCCGGCGCCCCGGTGGCCGAGCAGACCACCGACATCCTGGCCAGGATCGACGAGCTGCTGGCCGCCGCCGGCACCGACAAGACGAAGCTGCTGACCGCGACCATCTGGCTGGCCGACATCGGCACCTTCGCCGAGATGAACGGCGTGTGGGACGCCTGGGTCGCACCGGGCAACACGCCCGTGCGCGCCTGCGTCGAATCCAGGCTCGCCGCTCCGCAGTTCACCGTCGAGATCCAGGTGACCGCGGCCCTCTGAGAGGGCGCCCGGCCGGAGGTGGCCCCCGGGAATTCAGGGAGACGGTTCATGAAGGTCATCGTGATGGGGAGCGGGGTCGTCGGCGTGGCGACCGCCTATTGCCTCCTCAAGGACGGGCACGAGGTGACCGTCGTCGAACGCCATGACGGGGCGGCCGACGAGACGAGCTTCGCCAACGCGGGCCTCGTCGCGCCGGGTCACGCCTACACCTGGGCGTCACCGAAGGCACCGAAGATCCTGCTGAAGTCGCTGTGGCGCAACGACCAGGCGCTGCGCTTCCGGCTGCGGCCGGATCCGGCGCTGTGGTCCTGGTCCTGGAAGTTCCTGCGGAACTGCACGAACGAGAGGGTGGCCGTCAACACCGCCCGCAAGGTCCGCCTCAGCCTCTATTCGCAGGAGATGCTGCACGAGGTCGTGGCCGACACCGGGGTGGCGTTCGACGGCGCCAAGGGCGGACTGCTGTATCTCTACCGCACGCCGGCGGCCTTCGAGGCCGGCGTCGCCAAGATGAAGATCCTGACCGACAACGGGCTGCCGCTGGAGGTGGTGGACCGCGACCGGGCGGCGGAGATCGACCCCGCGCTCGGACCGACGAAGGACCGCATCGTCGGCGGGATCTACGCGCCGACCGACGAGAGCGGCGACGCCCGCCTGTTCACCCGCAACCTCGCCGCCTGGTGCGCCGGGCGGGGCGTGCGCTTCCTCTACGGCACGACCCTGCGCGGGATCGAGACCGCGGGCGGGGAGGTCACGGGGCTGGCGACGGACAAGGGCACCTTGACGGCCGACGCCTATGTCCTGGCGCTCGGCTGCCAGAGCGCGGCCATGGCGAAGCGGCTGGGCGTGTCGCTGCCGATCTACCCGATCAAAGGCTATTCGGTCACGCTTCCGGTGGCCGGGCGGAACAGCCCGCCGCGCGTCGGCGGGGTCGACGAGGAGAACCTCGTCGCCTACGCGCCGATGGGCGACCGGCTGCGCATCACCGCGACGGCCGATTTCGCCGGCTACGACAAGCGCCACACGCCGGCCGACTTCCGCACCATGCTGGCGGCCGCCCGCGACCTGTTTCCCGGCGCCGCCGACTACAGCCGGCCCAGCTATTGGGCGGGGCTGCGCCCGATGACGCCGGAAGGGACGCCGATCTTCGGGCGGGTCCGCCACCGCAACCTGTTCTTCAACACCGGGCACGGGCACATGGGCTGGACCATGGCCTGCGGGTCGGGCCGCGTCACCGCCGACCTGATCGCCGGCCGGACCCCGGCCATCCCGCTGGACGGCATGCAGCTCGCGCAGTGATGCGGCCGGGCGCAAGCCCCGTGTTCGCACAGAAGGGAAAATCCGCAATGGACACGACCGTGGACGCCGCCCGGGGCGGCGCCGAACGCACCACCCTGGTGCTGCCGTTCACCACCGACGGCGGGCTCGCCGCCCGCGCGGCGATCGGCCTGCTGGTGCTCGCCACCGACCAGACCATCGAGCACGAATGGCGCTTTCTGCTCGGCGAGCCGGGGGTCGCCGTCTACAACGCGCGCCTGTGGAACGACAAGGAGATCGTGCCGGAGACGCTGGCCAAGATGGAAAGGGACATCGCGCCGACGACGCGCCTGATCCTTCCCGACCTGACGCTGGACGTCGTCGCCTTCGGCTGCACGTCCGGCAGCATGGTGATCGGCCCGGAGCGCGTGCGCACGCTGATCCGCGAATCGCGGCCGGGCGTCCCCACCACCACCCCGGTGGAGGCGGTGGACTCCGCCCTCGCCGCCCTGGGGGCCCGGCGCATCGGTCTCGTGGCGCCCTACCAGCGGCGGGTCGGCGAGGCCATGCGGGACTATTTCGTGACGGCCGGCTACGAGGTGCCGATCCTGGCGATCTTCGACGAGCCCGACGACACCGTCGCGGCGCGCATCACGCCGGACTCCATCGCCACCGCGGTCGCCCGGACCGCGGCCCACCCGGAGGTGGACGCCGTCTTCGTCTCCTGCACCAGCCTGCGGGTCGCCGAGGCGGTCGAGACGCTGGAGGCGCGCATCGGCAAGCCGGTCACGTCGAGCAACCACGCCCTGGCTTGGCACAGCCTGCGCCTGGCCGGCGTCGCCGACCCGCTGGACGGGCGGGGCCGGCTGTTCCGCACCCCGCTGTAGGCCAGCCGGCTCCTCCGCCGGTCTCGCCGGCAACACTCCCTATGGATCCCGCCGGCGCCCCCCGAAGCCGTCAGCGATAAAGCAGCAGCTCCGGCCTTGCGTCCGGCACGAAGCCGTCACGGTTCGGCATCCGGACCGGCGGCCGCGTGTCCGCGTCCATGACGTCCGTCGGCTGGATGATCCTGGCTTCGGACAGGACATAGCCGACGACCGCGTAGACGTCATCGTCCGAGCGCGAGCCCGGCGCGCTGAACGGCATCGTCCGCTTCACGCAGTCGAACAGGGTCGTGGCGTAGGGCCAACAGCTCTCGACGACTTTCACCGGCGCCTCGCTCGCCAGCGACCCTCTGCGCCGGAAACATCCCTTCCCGGCATGGGCATCCCGCATCCGCGCCGTCCCCTTTCGGCGGCCCGGTGCGCCGTGCGGCCGCGCTCTTCCGCCTCGATCATCGCGTCGATGCGGCGGCGCGTTTTCTCGTCGTACCCGACGGGAGTCACCTTGCCCATACGGCTTCCTCCCTCCCTTTGTTTTCGGCACGGAACGCGCGCCGGCGCCGCCCGCCGCGACCGGCGGCCTGGCGGCGCAACGCACGGTCCGGCGGATGCGCCTGTGCCGATTTTGGACGTGTTCACCCCAAAGCGCCCGGAGTATCTTTGAATACGTATGGTCCGCATGGCCGATAATCGGTGATAATCGGCGGTACCGAAGACAGGCTGGGATGCGCAGGTGAATCTTTTCTCCCTTCTCGATCAGGCGGCGACCC
>JAEZHQ010000213.1 GCA_023416455.1 Pseudomonadota bacterium
GCCTGCCGCCGCCGCCGTCCGGTCCCGCACCGCCGCCGGCGACCGCGATGCTGACGCCGGGGGCGGTGCCGGCGCCGGTTCCGCAGGGGCGGCGCCTCTTCGACCTGCCGGCCTGGAAGCGCGGCGACCTTGAGCGCTTCACCGAGCAGCGCCAGGCCCTCCAGCTCGCCGTGGTCAACGCCCCCGATTCGGAACGGCCGAAGGCCCAGCTCGATCTGGCCCGCTTCTACTTCGCGCACGGTTTCGGCCAGGAGGCACTGGGGCTGCTCGATGTGCTCCAGCAGGCCCAGCCCGACCTGGAGGGCTGGCCGGAGTTCCGCGCCCTGCGCGGCGGCGCCCGCCTGCTCGCCGCCGACCTGGGGGGGGCGGCCGAGGATCTGGGCCATCCGGGGCTCGCCAACAACGCGGAGGCGGCGCTGTGGCGCGCCGCCATCGCCGCCGAGACGGGCGACTGGCCGGCCGCACACGCCGGCTTCAAGGCCGGGGCGTCGATCCTGAACGGCTACCCGGAGCCCAATCTCGGCAAGCTGGCGCTGAAGGCCGCCGAGGCCGCCCTGGAGACCCGCGACGCGCCCTTCGCCAAGCGCCTGCTCGACCGCGTGGTCGAGCGGGGCGGCAGCGACGCCGAGGAGCGGCCGGACCTGCGCTACCTGCGCGGCCTCTATTTCGCCCAGACCGGGGAGCCGGACCGCGCGCTTGAGCAGCTGAACGCCGCCTACAACGGCCTCGACCGCCTCTACCGGGCCAAGGCGGGGCTGGCGCTGGTCAACCTGGAGCTGGCCGAGGGGCGCATGTCCCCGGCCGCCGCCGCCGAGCGGCTGGCGGGGCTGACCTTCACCTGGCGCGGCGACGACCTGGAGATGCAGATCCGCCAGCGCATGGGGGAGGTGATGATCGCCGCCGGCCAGTACGCCGACGGCTTCAACGCGATGAAGGAGACCGCCGGCCTGGTCGCCGACACGCCGCGCGCCGAGGCGATCACGCGCGAGATGTCGCGCATCTTCGCCGACCTCTTCCAGGACGGGGCGCAGCGCCTGTCGACCCTCGACGCGCTCCAGCTCTACGACCAGTTCCGCGAACTGACCCCGGTCGGGGAGGCGGGCGACGAGATCATCCGCCAGCTCGCCGAGCGGCTGATCGCCGTCGACCTGCTGAACCGGGCCGCCGACCTGTTGCAGCATCAGGTGGAATACCGGCTGTCCGGGCTGGAGAAGGCGCGGGTCGGCACCCGGCTGGCCTCGGTGCGCCTGCTCGACAACAAGCCCGAGCCGGCCATCGAGGCGCTCGCCCTGTCCAACGTCCCGAACATCCCCCCCGACCTGGAGGCCGAGCGCCGGCTGATGCAGGCCAAGGCGCTGGCCGAGCTGGGCCGCGGCGACGAGGCGTTGCGCCTGCTCGCCCAGGACGACAGCAAGCCGGCCAACCTGCTCCGCGTCGACATTGCCTGGCGCGCCCAGAAATGGGACGCCGCGGCCTTCGCGCTCAACAAGATCATCGGACCGGCGCCCGCCGACGGCCAGACGCTCGACCCCGCCGTCTCGCAGCTCGTGCTGAACCGGGCGGTGGCGCTGGCGCTGTCCGGCGACGGGACGGGGCTGAACCTGCTGCGCAAGGAGTTCGGCACGGCCATGGCCGCCGGCCCCGACGCCGACGCCTTCCGCGTGCTGACCCGGCCGGAGCAGGCGCTGGGCCTGATCGACGTCAACACCGTCCGCTCGCGGGTGGCCGAGGTCGACGTCTTCCAGAATTTCCTGAAGGGCTATCGCGGCCGCCAGGGGGCCGCCCAGCCGGCCGCGCCGGCGGTCAACTGACAACCGGGCGCCGGGCCGGCGGCGCTACAGCGTGCCGAAGCTGCGCGCCAGGGAGCCGGCGATCAGGTACCAGCCGTCCACCAGCACGAAGAAGATGATCTTGAAGGGAATCGCCACCATGGTCGGCGGCAGCATCATCATGCCCATGGACATCAGGATCGACGACACCACCATATCGATGATCAGGAAGGGCAGGAACAGCAGGAAGCCGATCTCGAACGCCCGCTTGATCTCGGAGATCATGAAGGCCGGCACCAGAACGTGCAGCGGGGTCTGGCTCGCCTCGCTGACGTTGTCGATGCGCGCCATGTCCATGAACAGGCGCAGGTCCCTCTCGTTGGCGTGGCGCAGCATGAATTCGCGCAAGGGGGCGGTGGCGCGGCGGAACGCCTCCATCTCGTCGATGTCCTGGTTGATCAGCGGCTGGATGCCCTGCGTGTAGGACCGCTCGAACACCGGGGCCATGACGAAGAAGGTGAGGAACAGGGCGAGCGACACCATCACCGTGTTGGGGGGGACCTGCTGCACGCCCAGCGCCGTGCGCAGGAAGGACAGCACGATGATGATTCGCGTGAAGGCGGTCATCATGATCAGGATCGACGGGGCCAGCGACAGCACCGTGATCAGCGCGATCAGCTGGACGACGCGGCCGGTGGTGGATCCGCCGGCGTCGCCCAGGTCGAAGGTCAGGCTCTGGGCCAGCGCCGGGCCGGCAGCCAGCCCGCCGGCCAGCCCGACGGCCAGGGCCAGCAGGAACGCCGGCGCCAGGCACCGCATCCCCGGGGAGGTCCGCCCGGTCATGGCTGCGGGGCCACCGGCCCCGGGGCGGGCGGGGGCGGAGCGGGTGGGGCGGCCTGGGCGAGCGCGCCGCGGAAGCCCGAGGGCGCGCCCCGTTCGACCACGAGGTCGCCCTGCGCGCTCAGCAGCAGCAGATGCTCCTGATCGTCGCGCCGCACCAGCACCAGCCGGCGCTTGGCGTCGAGCGGCAGCGCCTCGACGATGCCGAGGCGGCGCTGCCGCGACGCGGCGGGAGCCAGCCCGCCGAATCCGACTCGGCGCATCACCCAGGCGATCAGCAGGATCAGCGCGACGACGAACAGCAGGGCGACGGCGAAGCGGAGGTATTGATCGAGGTCCATGGTTCAGGAC
>JAEZHQ010000249.1 GCA_023416455.1 Pseudomonadota bacterium
GTGCGGACCGGGGCGGGCGCCGCGGCCGGGGCCGCCGCCACGGCGGTGCCGCCGGAACCGCCGGCGGCGCCGGGCAGGCGCAGGGGCTGGCCGGCCATGACCGCGTAGGGCGGCGACAGCCCGTTGATGCGGGTCAGTTCGCTGACGTCCACGGCGAACATCCGCGAGATGCCGTAGAGCGTGTCGTTCTTCTGGACGATGTACTGGCGCGCGGCGGGCAGGACGAGGCGTTGCCCGATCTCCAGCGTGTAGGGCGGGGCCAGCCGGTTGGCCTCCAGGAAGTCGCGCAGCGGCACGTTGAAGCGCCGCGCCAGCGTGTAGGCGGTGTCGCCGCGCGCCACGATGATGGCGCCCCCTGCGGAATCGGGGGCGGCGGCGCCCATGGTGACGGGCGCGGGCGCGCCGGTGCGCTGGCAGCCCGCGGCGAGCGGTGCCAGCACCAGCGCCGCCAGGAGAAGGCGGCCGGCGGCCGGGCGGCGGCTCACGCCGAGCGTGCCGGTGGATCGCCCGGGACCGGACCGTCCGCCGCAGGGGCGGCCGGAGGATCGGACAGCAGCGGTACGAAGCGGACGGGCCACAGGTCCTCCCGAATGAGTCCGGATTCGGTCCGCCGGATGCGGACCACGCGCTGTTCGCGGTATTCGCCACCCAGCGGGATGACCATGACACCACCAACGGCAAGCTGATCCGTCAAGTCCTTTGGCGGCTCCGGGCCGCCCGCGGCGGTGACCAGGATGCGCTCGAAGGGGGCCTGTTCGGGCCAGCCCCGCGTCCCGTCGCCGAAACGGGTCGTGATGTTGTGCAGGCGCAGCGCGTGGAATCGCCGTTCCGCCTCGTCCAGCAGCGGCTTCAGCCGCTCCACCGTGTAGAGGCGGCGGCACAGCCGCGACAAAATCGCCGCCTGGTAGCCCGACCCCGTCCCGATCTCCAGCACCTTCTGGCGGTCGTTGAGTTCCAGAGCCTGGGTCATCAGGGCGACGACGAGCGGCTGGCTGATCGTCTGGCCGAGATCGATGGGCAGGGCGGTGTCCTCCCACGCCTGGTCCTGGAAGGCACCGGGAACGAAAAGGTCGCGCGGGACCCGCTCGATGGCGCCCAAAACCCGGGTGTCCGTCACGCCGGAGCGGCGCAACGCCATGAGCAACCGGATCTTGCGCGCATCCACCGTCACGCGAAGGCCTGCCGCAGCGTCTGGAGCGTCGGCGTGTGAGTGAGGTCGAGATAGACCGGCGTCACCGCGATGCCGCCCGAGAAGACCACATGGATGTCGGTGTCGGGCGCCACGTCGGCCTCGCCGCGCAACGTCCCGATCCAGATATAGGGCTTGCCGCGCGGATCGACACGCTCCAGCAGCTCGTCGCCGATCTTGCGCTTGCCGTGGCGGACCACCTGGATGCCGCCCACCGCGTCGGCGGGGCGGGCCGGGAAGTTGACGTTGAGCAGGACGTTGCGCGGCCAGGCCACGGTGACCGCCTTGCGCACGACATCCGGCCCCCAGGTCTCGGCCGCAGACCAGTCGATCGGGTTGCCGTTCTCGTAGTGCTGGCTGAGCGCGATGGCCGGCACGCCCAGCAGCGTCGCCTCCATGGCCGCGGCGATGGTGCCGGAATAGGTCACGTCCTCGCCGATGTTGGAGCCCTGGTTGACCCCCGACAGCACCAGGGTCGGGCGGGCGTCCTTCATGACGTGGTTGACGGCCAGCAAAACGCAGTCGGTCGGCGTGCCGTCCACCGTGAAGCGCTTCTCGTCCAGCCGGCGCAGGCGCAGCGGCCGGTTGATGGTCAGGGAGTGGCTGGCCGCCGACTGCTCGGTCTCCGGGGCCACCACCCAGACGTCGTCGCTGAGCGACCGGGCGATGGTCTCCAGGACCGCCAGGCCGCGGGCGTGGATGCCATCGTCGTTGGTGACCAGGATTCGCGTCCGGGCGAGGTCGAGGGGGAGGTCGAACATCACGGCGCGATCCTCTCCAACCCGCGCATGTAGGGGCGGAGCGCATCGGGAACCAGGATCGAGCCGTCGGGCTGCTGGTAGTTCTCCAGCACCGCGATGAGGCAGCGCCCGACCGCGACGCCCGACCCATTGAGGGTGTGCACGAACTGGGTCTGCTTCTCGCCTCTGGGCCGGAAGCGCGCCTTCATGCGCCGCGCCTGGAAGTCGCCGCAGTTGGAACAGCTCGATATCTCGCGGTAGGCGTTCTGGCCCGGCAGCCAGACCTCGATATCGTAGGTCTTGCGGGCGGAGAAACCCATGTCGCCGGTGCACAGGGTCACCGTGCGGTAGGGCAGCCCAAGCCGCTCCAGGATCGTCTCGGCGCAGCGGGTCATCCGCTCGTGCTCCGCGTCGGACTGATCGGGGGTGGTGATGCTGACCATCTCCACCTTCCAGAACTGGTGCTGGCGGATCATCCCGCGGGTGTCGCGCCCGGCCGACCCCGCCTCGGCGCGGAAGCAGGGGGTCAGCGCGGTGTAGCGGTGGGGCAATTCCTCGGCGGCCACGATCTGGTCGTTGACCAGGTTGGTCAGCGGGACCTCGGAGGTCGGGATCAGGAAATGGTCCGTGCCGGTGCGGAACAGATCCTCCTCGAACTTGGGCAGCTGGCCGGTGCCGTAGAGCGCGGTGTCGCGCACCATCAGCGGCGGCGCGACCTCGGTGTAGCCGTGCTCGCCGGTGTGGACGTCCAGCATGAAGTCGGACAGGGCGCGCTCCAGCCGGGCCAGCGCCCCCTTCAGCACCGTGAAGCGCGCCCCCGACATGCGGGCCGCCGCCTCGAAATCCATCAGGCCCAGCGCCTCGCCCAGCTCGTAATGCTGCCGGGCGCCGGGAATCGCCCGCGGCTCGCCCCAGCGGCGGATCTCCTGGTTGGCGGTCTCATCCGGCCCGTCCGGAACGTCCTCGGCCGGCAGGTTGGGAATGGAGGCGAGCAGGCCGTCGAGCGCCGCGGCGAGCGCCTTCTCCTCCTCCTCGACCTGGGGCAGCTTCTCCTTGAGCTGGCCCATCTCGTCGAGCAGGGGCTGCGCGTCGCGCCCCTCCCGCTTGGCGAGCCCGACCTGGCGGGACACCTCGTTGCGGCGCGCCAGCATCTCCTGCGCCTGGGTCTGCGCCGCCCGGCGGCGGGAATCCAGGTCCAGCACCGTGGCCGACATCGAATCCAGCCCCCGGCGGGCCAGGCCGCGGTCGAAGGCCTCGGGGTTTTCACGGATGGCGCGAAGGTCGTGCATGGCTCTTGGCGGAACGGGATTGGTGGGAGGCTGGTTATAGTGCGCCGCCCGTGGAAGGTCCAGTGCGCCGCCGCCGCGCCCCCTGCCGCCTCCGCTCCCGTTTCCCCGCCGCCCGGTCAGCTCTGCTCGGCCGCCTCGCGCTCGTTGCGCTTGCGCTCGATCCCGCGCCCGATCCAGATCGAGATCTCGTAGAGCCCGAGCAGCGGGATGGCGAGGCCGACCTGGCTGATGACGTCGGGCGGGGTCAGGACCGCGGCGACGATGAAGACGAAGACGATGGCGTAGCGCCGCTTGGCGGCCAGCGTCTCGGTGGTCAGCAGGCCGGCGCGGATCAGCAGGGTCAGCAGCACCGGAAGCTGGAAGGCGATGCCGAAGGCGAAGATCAGCTGCATCACCAGCGACAGATACTCGCCCACCCGCGCCTCGAACTCGATGGGCAGGGCGGCGGCCTCGCTTCCGGGATGGAACTCGAAGCCGAGGAAGAAGCGCCAGGCCAGCGGAAAGATGAAGTAATAGACCATCGCCCCGCCCAGGAAGAACAGGATCGGGGTGGCCGCCAGGAAGGGCAGGAAGGCCCGGCGCTCGTGCTTGTAGAGGCCGGGCGCCACGAACATCCAGATCTGGCTGGCGATGATGGGGAAGGACAGGAAGCAGCCGGCCCAGAAAGCCACCTTCACGTAGGTGAAGAAGGCTTCGGTCAGGCCGGTGTAGATCATCCGGCGCCCCTGCCCTGCCAGGAGGTCGGCGAGCGGCTGGACCAGGAAATTGTAGATCCGGTCGGAAACCGCGTAGCAGAGGAGGAAGGCCACGACGATGGCGATGATCGAATACATGAGCCGGTTGCGCAGCTCGACCAGATGGTCGATCAGCGGCATCTTGCTCTCTTCGAGATCGTCGTCGGCCTGGCCGGTCATGTGGGTCTCGCCGGACAAGGAATCACGCCTGCTTGCTGGTCGTTGGCGCCGGAACGGGGTCGGCGGCCGGAAGCGGTGCGGCCTCCGCGGCGGCGGCGGGCGGCGGGGCCGCCGTCACCGGGGGCTCGGTCGCCGGCTGCGGCTGGGCGGCCG
>JAEZHQ010000307.1 GCA_023416455.1 Pseudomonadota bacterium
GCTACACCTACCGCGCCAAGGAGGATTTCGTGCTGATCACCCGCGGGTCCGACCCGCAGAAGCAGCTGCGCCGGGCGCCGATCACCACCCCGGTCATGCCCGACGACGTGCTGCGCATCCCCGAGCGTTATTTCTGAACCCCGGACCGCCGGACCCGTGGAATCCCGGGACACCGCGATTCCCGCGTCCGGGCGGCCGCCTCCCGGGCGGCTTCCCGAACCGGCGGCGGCGCTGCCTCAAGGGCCCGGGCAGGCCGGCGCCGGGGACGGAGGCGCAAGGACGAAGCGTGCCGCGGAGCCATCCCGGCCGGTGACCTCCGAAGACGCCCGCCAGCCCGGAAAGGGCGCCCGTCTCCTCCGATTGGCGCAGCTCTCCAACCAATTTTGACTGGTTTGCTCGGGAACATCGCAGAAGAGAGCCCGTTTCCAAGACATCGCGCTATTGAGCGGGACGTCGGCTATTCAGAGATATCCGCGGGTCCGAAGGGATTATCACCTTGGTTCGGACCCTTTTCTTTTGAGGGTCCGCCCTCGCGGAGATCCACCGGCGTCGTTCTTTGGGATTGACGGGAGAGGGCACTCATGCAGCGGGTCTTGGTCACGGGAGCCGGAGGCTACATCGGCACCACTCTTGTTCCCATGCTGCTGGAGCAGGGGCACGCTGTCCGGGCGGTCGACCGGTTCTTCTTCGGCGCCCACCGCCTGCCCGACCATCCGCGGCTGGAACGGGTGCGGGAGGACGTGCGCCGGCTGGCGCCGTCCCATTTCGCGGGCATCGATGCGGTCATCGACCTTGCGTCGATCTCCAACGATCCCTCGGGGGAGCAGTTCCAGGACGTCACCTGGGCGATCAACCATCGCGCCCGCGTGCGCTGCGCGGCGCTGGCCAAGCGCAGCGGGGTGCGGCGCTACATCCTGCCGTCCTCCTGCTCCATCTACGGCTTCCTGCCGGACGGGGTGGTGGCCACCGAGGACAGCCCGACCAACCCCCTGACCACCTACGCCCGGGCGAACGAGAAGGCGGAGCGGGGGGTGCTGCCGCTCGCCGACGACCGCTTCTGCGTCGTCGTGCTGCGCCAGGCCACCGTCTACGGGCTGAGCGGGCGCATGCGCTTCGACCTCGCCGTCAACGGCATGACCTACGGCGCCTGGAAGACCGGGCGGCTGCCCCTGATGCGCGACGGCGGCCAGTGGCGCCCCATGGTCCATGTCCGCGACGCGGCGGCGGCGCAGATCTTCATGCTGACCGCGCCCGCCGCCTCGGTCAACGGCCGCATCTTCAACGTGGGCTCCGAAGCCGAGACCTACCGGATTCGCGATCTCGCCGACGCGGTGTCCGCGGCGCTGCCGCGGCCGGTGGAGATCGAGTGGTACGGCGATCCCGACCACCGCTCCTACCATGTCAGCTTCGCCCGCATCCAGGCGCTGGGCTGGGCACGCCGGCACGACGTCGCCACGGGCGTGCGCGACATCGTCGCGGCGCTGGAGGCCGGAACGCTCGACCGCACGGCCGAGACCATCACGCTCGACTGGTACCGCTCGCTGGTGCGCTGGCACGCGCTGATCAAGGAGGTGGAACTCTACGGCGGCATCCTGGACGTCCCGGCGGCGAGCCTGGCCGCCCTCAACGAGGCCCCGGCGGCCAGCTTCGCCGCCCTGAACGCCCGCGGGCCGGAGGCGCCAGCCCGCGCGGCGGTCGCGGTGCCGGGCGAGGCCGGCGAATGAGCGGGGGCGAGGGGGCGGCCGCCCCGGCCATCCGCGTCGCCGTGGTCGGGACGGGCTTCGTCTCCCGCCACTTCGTGCTGGGCGCCGAGCGTCACCCCGACCTGACGGTGGTCAAGGTGCTGACCCGGCGCCGGCCGGCCGACTGCGCGGACCACCCGCGCCCGGACCTGCTGACGAACGCGCTGGACGAGGCCCTGGAAGCCTGCGACGTGCTTCTGGAATGCACCGGCGATCCCCTCCACGCCACCGTCGTCATCGACCGCGCCCTGCGGGCCGGCCGGCCGGTGGTCACCATGAACGCCGAGTTCCACATCACCGCGGGCAGCTGGTTCGCCGGGCGCGGCCTCGTCACCGAGGCGGCGGGCGATCAGCCCGGCTGCCAGGCGGAGCTGGCCGAGGAGGCCCGCGCCCTCGGCTTCGAGCCGGTGGTCTACGGCAACCTCAAGGGCTTCCTGAACCGGGATCCGTCGCCCGGGGACATGGCCTACTGGGGGGCCAGGCAGGGGATCAGCCTGCCCATGGTCACCTCCTTCACGGACGGCACCAAGGTGCACATCGAGCAGGCCCTGGTCGCCAACGGGCTTGGCGCCACCATCGCGCCGCAGGGCATCCAGGCGCCGGCCGACGACGACCTCCAGGCGGCCGGCGGGCGGCTGGCCGCGCTGGCCGAGGCGGCCGGCGGGCCGATCGCCGACTATGTGCTGTCGCGCAAGCTGCCGCACGGGGTCTTCGTCGTCGCCCGCCACGATCCCCGGCAGGCGGCGGCCCTCGATTACCTGCGCCTCGGCAAGGGTCCCCACTACGTGCTGCTGAAGAACAACATCTTCGTCCATCTGGAGATCGCCAAGACGATCCGCCGGGTGGTGCGGGAGGGGCGCAAGCTGCTGGACAACGCGGCGGTGCCCGCGGTGTCGGTGGCGGCGGTCGCCAAGCGCGCCCTCCGGCCGGGCGAGCGGCTGCCCTTCGGCATTGGCAGCTTCGACATACGCGGCGAGGCGGTGCGCATCGCCGACCATCCCGGCCACCTGCCGGTGGGGCTGCTCTACCATGGGATCGTGCGGCGCCCGGTTGAGGCCGGCGAGATCCTGGCCATGGCCGACGTCGACCTGCCGGACAGCCTCGCGCTCCGCGCCTGGCGGGCGATCGAGGCGCGCGTCCTGGGGGCGCGGGCGGCGGCCGGCACCGCGGCGGCCGAATAGGCTGCTCCGGCCCTGGTCGGGGCGGCGCGGCGGCCGGGCTCACAGGCCGTCGACG
>JAEZHQ010000335.1 GCA_023416455.1 Pseudomonadota bacterium
GGTCGGGCGCCCCCGGCCGCGGCAGACGCGCCGCGGCCCCGGCGGCGCGCGCCTCGCGCGGGCTGACGCCGAACCGCCGCCGGAAGGCCCGGCTGAAATGCGCTTCGCTGGTGAAGCCGTGGGTGTAGGCGATCTCGCTGATCGACACCCGGCCGCCGCGTCCCGGGTGGGTGATCTCCTGGAAGCAGCGGTCCAGGCGGCGGTCCTGGATGAGGGCGGCCACCCCGTCGCCGTCGAACAGCCGGTAGAGGGTCGCGCGGGACATGCGGAACACCTGGGCCAGCCGCTCCGGGCTGAGCCGCGGGTCGCCAAGGTTGGCGTCGACATAGTCCTGGATGGACAGGCGGCTGTTCGCCCGCAGCGCCGTCCGGCTGCCCGGCGGCGTCTCCCCGACCAGCGCCGTCGCGCCCTCCAGCATCCGCACGGTGGCGTCCAGCGCCGCGTCGGCCTCCACCGGATCCAGCACCGCCCCCAGGGCGGCGAGCGCCGACAGATGGCTCTCCAGCAGGCGGGCCATCGTCATCCGCCCGGGCAGCACCATCCCGTGCGCCGACCGGTCGGCCAGCAGGTTGGCCAGCCGGTCCCGCGGCAGGATGAGCAGGAGGCTGTGGAAGGGTTGCATCTCGATCACGGCGGGCCGGCCGAGGTCGAGGAGATGCACGTCGCCCGCCCCGAGGCGCGCGGTGCAGCCGTCGCAGTCCGCCCGCCCCTCGCCCCGGGAGAAGACCTGCACGACCACGTGGTCCAGTCCGCTCACGGCGGCCAGCCCACGCGACCGCACCAGCCGTTGCCGGCCGCCGACCCAGCGCCCGAGCAGGGCACGGCCGATGCGCGCCAGCGAGAGGTAGCCGGTGAAGGCGTCGCCCTCCTCCGCCGCCTCCACATCGAAGAGGGGGCGCATCACGTCGCGCCATAGGGGCAGACGCTCGCGACCTGGGATTCCACTCAGGTCGATTTTCAGTTCCCTTCCTTGATTCTCCATATGGAATCACACCATCGCTGTTCTGATTATTCCCATTCAATCGGCCTGATGACGCGCAATATTCCTTCGCACGGCACAATCAATGCCGTTTCCGAATACACGCTGTGATCCGCCAAGTTATGAATACAATAGTATGCGTTTCCAGAATAACGCACTTATATTGTATTCGGCGTTGGCCACTCCCGATGTCTATTACGCCGGGTTGCTGTTGTCATCCTGCATAGCGGCCGATTTTGGACATCGGTACTCTTAAACAATATTTTTGAGACGCCAGATCAAGACGGAGCCGCTGCAATTGTGTAATTAGAGAACACCGCCCCGTTGCCATCGCATAATGACAAACGCAGCGAATTACAGTTCGTTCAACTGGGCGCCATTCCGCTTCATCAAAGTCACCCGGCGGCGCATGAGCCCTCGGCGGCTCCGCCCCGGCGCATACAGGGAGATGGTCGATCCCGGCGATGATTCCTGACTTCCAAGACGTCTGGGCCAACGCGGTCCAATCCTCGCGCCACCCCCTTCCCCGCCTGCCGGATCTGCTCGACGCCCTGATGCGCGCCCTGATGCAGGGGACCCGGGCCGCCGGCGGATCGCTGCGCCTGGAGGGGGTCGGTTCGCTGATCCTGCACGGCTCCGGCCCCCGCCTCGCGGCGCGCTGGACGGACCGCTCCCCGCCCGCGCCCCTGGCGGAACCGGGGGCCGCGCTCGCCGTTCCCGTCGGCTACGCCGGGACTCCCATCGGCGAGATCAGGCTGGACTGGGACGCCCCGGGGGCCGCCCCCCGGGAACCACCGGCGCTGATGCGGGCGTACGCGCGGCAATGCGGCTTCCTGGTGAAGCGCCAGGAGGTCGAGCGCTGGGCCGGGCAGCGGCTGGGCCGGCCGCTGCGGTTCGTGGGCCTGGGCCGGGCGCTGCGCGAGCTGGAGGCCGTCATCGAGACGGCGGCGGGCAGCGCGCTTCCGGTGCTGGTCACCGGCGAATTCGGGACGGAGAAGGCGCAGGTCGCCGCGGCGATCCATGGCGGCGGCCCGCGCCGCGACGGGCCGTTCATCCCGGTGCGCTGCGCCGCCCCCGAGGGCGGCCCCGCGCTCTGGTTCGAACGGGCCAGGGGAGGCACCCTGTTCCTCGACGACATCGACGAGCTGGCCCCCCCGCTGCAAAGCCAGATTCCGCCGCGCATGCTCGCCCGCCCGGGCGACTGGCTGCCCGATCCGGACGACCCCGCCCCCCGCGTCATCGCCGCCACCACCGCCACCGCCACCGCCCTGTCCCGCCGGGTCGAGGAGGGACGCTTTTCCAGGGCGCTGCTGGCGGCGCTCGATGTCCTGCCGGTCACGGTGCCGCCGTTGCGGGAGCGCGCCGACGACATGGAGGCGCTGGTCGCCGCCGCCCTGGAGCGGAACGGCCGGCGCTGCGCCCGCGACACGCGCACCGGCGACCTCGTCGCGCTGTGCCGGGCCTACGCCTGGCCGGAGAACGCCGCCGAACTCGACCGCGTGATCGCCCGCCTGGCGGCGATGACCGGCGACTCACCGATCGGCCCCGCGGACGTCGGCCGCCACGCCCCCTGGATGGTGGCCGCCGCCGCATCGGCCGCGACGGCCGCACCGGCCGACATCGACCGCTGGGTCCGGGGAACGCTCGCCGGCGACGCCGCCCTGCTGGCCCCCCTGCACGCCGGGCTGAAAAAGGCGCTCGCCTATCTCGGCGACCACTACGCCGAACCGGTCTCCCTCGACCAGCTCGCCCGGCAGTCGCACGTCAGCCGCTCGCACCTGGGCTACCTGTTCCGCACCGGGCTTCAGACCTCCTTCAAGACCCTGCTCGGACGCATGCGGATCGAGGAGGCCAAGCGCATGCTGGCGGCCGATGCCCGGCGGCCCATCACCGAGGTGGCCTTGAGTGTGGGCTTCGCCGATCTCAGCCATTTCGAGAAGTGCTTCCGCCGCATCGTCGGGCAGAGCCCGCGCGAGTTCCGCCGCGCCGCCGCGCAGCCTCCGGCCCGCCCGCCCGGCCGCCCGACCGGCGGGTGACGGCAGGCGGGCCGGCACCCTCCGGCCGCCCGTAGGGTCGCGACGTCGAAGATACGGGAGGAGGTCAGACGCTGCTCCAGGGGTTGAGCAACGGAACCCCCAGAGGCTGTTGCCGAATTCCGGGTAATAACCGCTCTGGCGGTTTCCGGCCTGGCATAGCGGCCTGACGGCCTCCTCTCAGGCTGCTTTTCGGCTCTTTTCCCCGCTGTTTCCCGCGTTTTCGGCGC
>JAEZHQ010000396.1 GCA_023416455.1 Pseudomonadota bacterium
CACGGCCGCCGCGCAAGGGGCCGAGCCGCCCGTGCTGGCGCTTCTCGGCAGCGCCGAGGCGGCCGAGACGGCCGACTGCTGGGCGAGGCCTTTTGCCGCATGGATCGAGACGGCGGCGCTCAGCGACTCCGCGCTGGCCGACGCCGTGGCGCGCACCCGCCAATGCGACCTGTTCGCCTGCGTGACCACGGGGACCGCCAACCGCCTGCATCTCGCCGGGCGCATCGTGCGCGCGGTGGCCGGGCGCCACCCGATGCCCGAGTCCCAGCGCGACGACATGGAGCTGGCCCTGCACGAGGCGATCAGCAACGCCGTGGTCCACGGCAACCTCCAGGTCGAGGGCATGAAGGGGCTGAGCGTGGCGGCGCTGGAGCGCTTCTCCCACGATCTCGCCGAACGCATGGCCGACCCCGCCTTCGCCGACCGGCGCGTCGAGGTCAGCGTCTGGCTGGAGGACGCCGCGGTGACGGTCGAGGTGGCCGACGAGGGCACCGGCTTCGCCCGGCCCGAGCACATCGAGTACGGCGCGTCGGGCCGCGGCCTCGACCTGATCGCCGCCATTGCGGAGGAGCTTCAGCTGCTCGACGGTGGCCGCCGCATCCGCATGAGGTTCCCATTGTGACGGTACAGGCCGCCCCCGGACCCGATGCCGCCGAGGGCGGCGCCCGGCCGGCCATCACCGATTGCCACATCCTCGTGGTGGACGACACCGACTTCAACCGCACGCTGATCGGCGCGCTGCTGAACGAGGCGGGCTTCCACGACGTCGGCTACGCCAAGGACGGGTTCGAGGCGCTGGAGCGGATCGCCGCGCGCGCGCCCGACCTGCTGATCCTCGACATCATGATGCCGGGGATGGACGGGTTCGAGGTGTGCCGCCGCCTGCGCGCCGACCACGCCTACGCCGACCTGCCGGTGCTGGTGCAGACCGCGCTGTCCTCCAGCGACGACCGCAACAAGGCGTTCGCCGCCGGCACCACAGACCTCATCTCCAAGCCGCTCGACCGCACCGAGCTTCTGGCCCGCGTGCGCATCCACCTGGAGAACCGGGTGCTGATCCGCGACCTCCAGGCCTACCGCGCGCGGGTGGAGGGGGAGCTGGCCATGGCACGCTCCATGTACGACCATCTGCTGCCCTCGGCGGCGCTGCGGGCCTCGCTGAAGGACAGCGCCGGCGTGGAGCTGCGCTCGCACACCATCCTGTCCTCCGACATGGGCGGCGACATCTGGGGGGTGCTGCCGCTGGGCGCCGGCCGCTTCGGGGTCTTCCTCCTCGACATGGCCGGGCGCGGCGTGTCGGCGGCGCTGAACGCCTTCCGCATGCACACGCTGATCCACGAGCTGGCGCCGGCGCTGGGCGACCGCCCGGCCGAGTTCCTGGCGGAGCTGAACGACCGCGCGGTCCGCCTGCTGGAGCTGGGGCAGCACGCGACCGTCATCTACGGAGTCGTCGACGGCGCCGCGGGTCACTTCACCTACGCCGCCGCCGCCGCCGCCAGTCCGCTGGTGATCCCGCCGGGCGGGGCGCCGCTTCTGATCGGCGACGCCGCCGGCCTCCCCGTGGGCGTCGCCACCAACACCCGCTACGACGGGCACACCCTGCCCTTTCCGGACGGCGCCGTGCTGGCGCTCCACTCCAACGCGGTGCTGGACACCCTGGAGGCGCGGGACGCCGGCGCCGGCAACGGCGGCGGCGCGCCGAACCGGCTCGGCGGCCTCATCGGGAAGGCCATGGCCGAGGCCGGCGGCGACGCCTTCGCGGCGGTGACCGGGGCGTTGACCACCGCCCTGGGCGATGCGCCGGAGGACGACCACACGCTCGTCTGGATCGAGCGCCGGAGGACCCCATGACCGTGCCGCCGCCCGCCCCGCCCCCGGCGGACAAGGCCCCGGCCCCGGACCCGGCCGCCGGCCTGGAGCAGGCGCGGGTGATGGTGGTCGACGACAACCGCGTCAACCGCCACCTGCTGCTGGCCCTGCTGGAGCGCGGCGGCGTCCGCCATGTGGAGATGGCCGAGGACGGCAACGACGCGCTGGCCCGCATGGAGCGCTTCCGTCCGGACCTGATCCTGCTCGACCTGATGATGCCGAACCTGGACGGCTTCGAGATGTGCCGGCGCCTGCGCGCCGACTCGCGCTGGACCGACCTGCCGGTGCTGGTCCAGTCGAGCCTGAGCCGGGCGGAGGACCGCGCCAAGGCCTTCGCGGCCGGCGCCACCGACTATGTGACCAAGCCGATCAACGCGGTGGAGCTGCTGGCGCGGGTGCGCATCCACCTCCAGAACCGCGCCCTGGTGCACGACCTGCGCCTGTTCCACGAGCGCACGGAGAGCGAGCTGGCGCTCGCCCGCAAGATGCAGGAACGGCTGATGCCGTCCCCGGAACGGCTGGCCGAGGTGGAGGCGGCGGTCGGGCTGTCCATCCACGCCCATTTCGCCCCCTCTTCCGAGCTGGGCGGCGATTTCTGGGACCTGCGGCGCGACGGCCAGGGCCGGCTGGTGCTGTGCCTGGTGGATTTTTCCGGCCATGGCGTGGGGGCGGCGCTGAACACCTTCCGGCTGCACGCCATCTGCCAGCAAATGGACTTCAGCGACTTCGCCCCGGCGGCCTTCCTGGCGACGGTCAACAAGCGGCTGTGCGCGCTGCTGCCCCACGGACAGTTCGCCACCATGCTGGCCGGCGTCTTCGACCTCGCCGGGAACCGCTTCCTCTACGCCTCGGCCGGCTCCACCAAGCCGATGCTGTGGGCGCCGGGCGATTCCGCCCCGACACCGGGCGAGAGCGCGGGCCTGCCCCTCGGCCTGCTCCCCTCGGCCGACTACGAGACGCGGAGCCTGCCGCTGCCGCCGGGCGGCCGGCTGTTCTTCTATTCGGACGCGGCCATCGAAATCATGGTCGGCGACGACGTGCTGGACGAGCCGGGTCTCGCCGCGCTGGTCGCCCGCCGCATGGGCGAGGCCGACGCGGCGCGCTTCCTCGACGGCCTGCTCGACGACCTCCACGCCACCGGCCCCATCGACGACGACCTCACCGCACTGGTGGTGACCCGGACGGGCTGATGCCCTTCCGGCCCCCGCAACCGCCGTTTCCCGCCCACGCCCATCCGGCGCTGCCGCTACAGGCTGTCCAGGGTCCGCCGGACCGCTTCGCGGAAGGCGGCGAGCGAGGCGATGTCGAACAGGAACAGCACATGCCCGCTGGCCTCGCCCGAGGCCATGGCGACGTCGATGCGCACGAACAGGACCGGCTCGTCGGCGTTGCCGATGAGCTGCGCGGGCGGGCCGGCGCTGTAGCCGGGCGGCGGGCCGGCCACCTCGCTCTCGATCAGGTTGGACAGGCTGGCCAGGCAGCCGTTCAGGATGATGTTGCCGATCTCGGTCAGCGCGTCCTGCTCCTGCTCCCCCGGCGCCTCGGCACCGGGCTCCACCGGGATCAGCCGGCCGACCAGGGCGAGCGTGCCGCGCTCGGGGAAGATCAGCATCGCCTCCCCGGTGAAGGGGCCGGTGAAGGCGCCGCGCACCGCGCAGGCGCGGGCGGCGGCCCCCGGATCCAGCTCGCGGGCGATGCGCGCCCGGCTGGAGATCGCCGGGGCGGGGACCGACAGCAGGACCTCCTCCCCGATCATGCCGCTGAGCGCCGCCGCCGGCTGCCCCATGCCGATGTTGAACAGCTCGGCGATGGCGTCGGCCTCGTCGGCGTCGAGCGCGAAGGGTTCGCCGGGGCGCGTCATTCCGCTCATTGCCCCGCCGCCGCCAGAAACTCGCGAATCTTGTCGGAGGTGATCGGCTTGGGGATGAAGCGGCAGCCCGCCGCCTCCGCCTTCTTGCGCAGCGCGTCCTGCACGTTGGCGGTGAGGATGCCGATGGTCAGGCTGGGGAAGCGTTCGCGCAGCCGCGCCGCCAGCGTCAGCCCGTCCATCCCCGGCATGTTGTAGTCCACGATGGCGACCACGGGGATCGCGCCCTCCACCTTGCCCAACGCCTCGTCGCCGCCGGCCGCCGACAGGATGGTCCAGCCCGGGCGGAGCGAGGTCATCACGCTGCCGACCATGTCGCGCGCGAGTCGGCTGTCGTCGACGATGAGGGCGGTGGTCATGCCGGGAGCCCGTCTCTGGAAAATCGTTGGCCGTTTCCGCGTTTCTACCCCAAAGGATCTCCACCGACAAGCCGCGGGGCCGCAGCCGTCCGGCCAGACAAGACGGGATGCCCATGGCGGCCGGCGTGCTGGAGTGTCGTGCGTTTGATCTGAAACGCAGGACACGCCATGTCTTGGTTCGGCGTGCGGAGTCACGCTTCAAATCGATTCCGATTCCACGCGATCCGCTCTATGCAGGCAGGACAGGCCCCCGGCCGTCCCTTGCGAACCCTTTTCCGATCCCAGCAGGCCCTGCCGTGACCGCCCATCCGCACCCGCAATCCCTTCCGCGCGTCGTGCTCGACACCAACATCCTGGTCGCCTACGCCCTGTCGGGCGACGCCCCGGCGCGGCGCGGCACGGACGTCCGCGACAGCGTGGAGGCCGTCCGTTCGGGCGGTGTCCTGCTGCTGTCGGCGGACACGCTGGCCGAGCTGCACCGGGTTCTGATGCGCCCCGCCTTCGACCGCTATCGCTCCGCCGCCGCACGCGCCGCCTTCCTGGATGGGGTGGCGGCCGAGGCCCGGATGGTCGTGCCCGCCGCGGTCGGCCGCCTGTGCCGCGATCCCGACGACGACATGTTCCTCGCCGTGGCGCTGGCCGCCGATGCCGACTGGCTGGTCACGATGGACCAGCGGCTTCTGGCCGTGGGCGGGATCGGCCGCACCCGCGTCCTCCGTCCGGCCCGCTTCCTGGAACAATGGGCGGGCGCCTGAAACCCGGCGGCGGTGGCGCGGGTTGGAAGTGGTGGCGGCGGCACGACATAAAGGAACGCCGCCGGGGAGACCGTCCAGCCATGCGCACCGCACCCAACGCCGCCTACTGCCCGATGCCGCACCCGGTCCCGGACCACGCGCCGGAACCGGTCCGCGGCTACATCCATTCGGTGGAAACCGCCGGCACGGTGGACGGGCCGGGGGTCCGTTTCGTGCTGTTCACCGCCGGCTGCCCGCTGCGCTGCCAGTACTGCCACAACCCCGACAGCCAGCACATGAAGGACGGCCAGCTCGTCACCGCCGACCGGATCCTGGAGGAGATCGGCCAGTACGCCGCCTTCCTGACCCGCGCCCACGGCGGGGTGACGATCAGCGGCGGCGAGCCGCTGGTCCAGCCGGCCTTCACCCACGCCGTCCTGCGCGGCTGCAAGGCGCTGGGCCTGCACACGGCGCTCGACACCTCGGGCTATCTGGGGACGCACGCCTCCGACGCCCTGCTCGCCGACACCGACCTCGTGCTGCTCGACATCAAGCACAGCGATCCCGCGGTCTACCACGAGCTGACCGGGGTGGAGCTGCAACCGACGCTGGACTTCGCCCGGCGCCTCGACGCCATGGGCAAGCCCATGTGGATCCGCTACGTGCTGGTGCCCGGCCTGACCGACCAGCCGGACGCGGTGGAACGGCTCGCCGACTTCGTGGCGTCCCTGCCCGCGGCGCGGCGGGTCGACGTGCTGCCCTTCCACAAGATGGGCGAGTACAAATGGTTCGCCCGCGGCCTTCCCTACCGTCTCGGCGCCGTCCAGCCGCCGACCCACGAGCAGGCCGAGGCGGTCCGCCGCGTCTTCCGCGACCGCGGCCTGTTCGTCGACTGACCGGACCCGCCCGCGTGACGGCCGGTCCCGCCAGGCGGGGTGTTGACAGGCCGGAGTTTGACAGGCGGGGTGTTGACAGGCGGGGTGTTGATAAGTTCGCTCTCGACAAGCGCCCGCCGCTGTCTAGAATGAACCAGGAACACTTCGCAAACCGCGGGTGAACGGATGACCGCGCAACCCCTCCTCTTCGAAAGCCTGCCCGAGATCGAGCGTGCCCGCAAACCGGCGCGCCGCTCCCGCGCGGCCACGCTGGCCGAGCCAGTCGCCGTCGACGTGGTGCGGGAGGCGATGCCGGCCGCCGCCGCCCGCCCGCCCGCGCTGGCGCTGCCGTTCGACGCCCCGCCGCCGGTCGCCGCCCCTTTCGATCCGGCCGCGCTCACCAACCCGGAGCTGCGCGCGCTGGTCCAGTCCCTGCCCGACCTGCGGCTGGCCCATCTGCTGACCGAGGCGGTGCGCGAGCTGAAGCGGCGCGTCGCCCCGGACGGCTGGGACGAGGAGGCCCAGCCGTTCGAGCCCAACCCCGCGCTGCTGCGCGCGGCGCGCCAGGCGGCGGGGGAGCTGTCCGGCGAGGACGGCTGATCCGGGCGGCGCTTTGCGCCGTCGGGTTTGAACCCATGGCGCGTGATGGAAGCCCTCAATCATCATGGGTATGATACCAGGGCTGGAACGTCCTGACGTCTTGTCCTGGTGTTTCCGACTCTGGTATCCGGCCACGGAGGCGGGCCTCCCGGCCTATGAGAGCTTGAAAAGTTCCGACCACAGGTCGGATTTTTCCGGAATTGGTATGACACCCCGTTGGAAAGGCCCTTTCCTGACCTTCGGCCAGGAAAGTCCACGGGACAAGACATGCCCAGATGTGCAATCATGGATCTCCCGTCTGGGCTGCCAGCCGGACGGACAGCGATGCCGCGACCTTCGCGGGTGTCGTGATCGTTGGACGTCTGCGTGGGCTGGAGGAAGCTTTGGATTGGATCACCTGGTTGCAGGAGTGGGGCGACGCCTTCTATCCGCTGGCTTTCATCTGGGCGTTCTTCGAGGGTGAGACCTTCGTCATTTTCGGCGGCATGGCCGCGCGGCTCGACATCCTCAACCTGTACTGGCTGATCGGGACGGTTTGGATCGGCAGCTTCATGGGCGACCAGATGTGGTTCTGGCTGGGACGCAAGTGGGGAGGCAAGGCGCTCACCCGCTTCCCCAGCGCCGAGGCCCGCGCCACCCGCGTCCTCCAGTGGCTCGAAACCTACGGTGTCGGCTTCATCCTGGTGTTCCGCTTCCTCTACGGCATCCGCAACATCGCGTCGGTGGCCATCGGCACCTCGCGCATGCCGTGGAGCAAGTTCCTGTTCTGGAACTTCATCGCCGCCGGCATCTGGGCCTGGACCTTCGCCGGGGCCGGCTACCTGTTCGGCGAGGCCGCCGCCGCCATCGGCGAGAACGGACCGAAGCTCCTGGTGCTGGCCATCATCGTCATCGGCGGCCTGTTCATCGCCGTCAAGAGCGTGGCCTGGATGCGCCGCCGCGCCACCTCGGAAACCTGAGCCGGCGAAACCTGAACCGGCGGAAGCCCGGGCCGGCGGCTTACCGGCGGCGCGCGATCCACACCGCGGTCAGGTCGTCGCGGAGCGGCTGGGTCGTGCGCCGGTAGAACTCCTCCAGGAGGGGCCGCAACGGCCGCGCCGGCTCCGCCGCCAGCGCGGCGCGCACCATGGCGGGAACCGCGGCCTGTCCGATCGGCCGCTGATCCTCGGCGTGGCATTCGATCAGGGCGTCGCTGTAGAGGAACAGGAAGCCGCCGCGCGGCAGGCGCACGCTGCGGTCGTCGTAGCGCGCGCGGTGCGACGCGCCGAGCACCAGCCCGGCCGAGTCGAGGAGGCGGAGGCTGCCGGCCACCCCCAGAACCGGGTTGGGCGCCCCGGCCGCGGCGTAGGTCATGGTGTCGGTGCGCAGGTCGAGGATGCCGAAGAAGGCGGTGGCGAACTGCCCCAGCGGCAGCACGTCCTTGAGCGCGCCGTTCAGCCGCAGCAGCCATTCCGAGGGCGGGGCGTCCTGCATGGGGAAGCGGTCGATCAGCGTGTGCAGGCGGAAGGTGTTGATCGCCGCGGTGATGCCGTGCCCGGCGAAATCGGCCATCAGGAAGGCGACGCGCTGGTCGTCCAGCGGATAGACGTTCCAGAAGTCGCCGCCCAGCTCCGACGAGGTCTCGAAATGGGCGTCGAGCAGGAGGCCGTAGCGCTCGGCGACGGCGGCCAGCCGCCTGGCCTCCGGCAGCAGGGAAAGCTGCATCGCGCGGGCGTGCTTCAGCTCCCGCTCCACGCGCGCGCGAAAGCGGGCCAGCTCGCCGAACAGCGTGCGCTTCTCCAGCTGGTGGCGGACCCGGGCCACGCATTCCCCGGGCTTGATCGGCTTGGAGATGAAATCGCTGCCGCCGGCCTCGAAGCAGCGCACCTGCTCCTCGTCGCTGTCCAGCGCGGTCTGGAACAGGACCGGCAGCTCCTCGTGGGTGGCGGTGCGGCGCAGGAGCCGGCACATCTCCAGCCCGTCCATGACCGGCATGCTGACGTCGAGCAGGACGAGGTCGGGCCGGAAGGACTCCACCTTGCGCAGCCCCTCCACGCCGTTCTCCGCAAAGTCGATCTGGGTGATGCCCGCGCGCTGGATCAGCAGGGCCAGGGACTTGCGGTTGAACGCGTTGTCGTCGACGATGAGGACGCGGCTGGCGGAGAGGGGGATGGCCATGGCGCCTCCCGTCACGGCGCGAAGTGCAGAACGGTGCAGCGCCCGCCGTCGGTCACGCGAACCCGGGCGGCGAGCGCCTGCATGAACAGGAAGCCGCGGCCGGAACGCGCCCCGCCGGCGGAGCCGGTGGGCAGGCAGGCCGTGTCGAAGCCGCCGCCCTGGTCCAGGACCGCGACCGACAGGCCGTCGCCGCCCCAGCGCGCGAAGATGTCGAGGCGCCGCCGCCGGATCGCGCGGTCGCCCAGCCGGTCCCGGAGCAGCCGGCTGAACAGCCGGTGGCCCTCGGGCTGGTTCTTGGCCGCGCTGGAAATGCCCAGGTTGCCGTGGACGATGGCGTTGGCGACGGCCTCGTGCAGGCACAGCTCGACGTTGCCGCGCCGTTCCCCGGTCAGCACCCCGCGCCGCGCCAGCTCGTCGCACACCAGGGCCGCGCATTGCAGGCCGTAGGCGGTCCCGGTGGTCAGCGACAGGTAGAAGCCGGGCTCGACCGGCGGCGCGCCGAGCCAGTCGGCCGCAGCCCAGTCGGCGGCGTCCTCCTCCTCCGTCAGCTCGACGGTGAAGAACACCCTCTGGTCGAAGGCCAGCCGCACCCCTTCGCGGTCGGCGCCGGGCAGCAGAACGGCCGCGGCGACACGGGCGGCGCCCATCCCGTCCTGGGGCAGGCCGAAGCGCGCCGCCGCACGGGCGGCGACCTCGGCGGGCACGCGGTCGCGCACGACGCAGAAGGCCCGCGCCGCCGTCGGGGAATCCGGCCGATGCCGCGGCACGGGGAGCGGGGCGTTGCGGGGCGGTTCAATGTTCGATGGCGAGGAGGTCACCGAACCTGGCCAGTTCGAGGGAGCGCCTCACCTCGTCGCGCGGGCGGGCGACCACCAGCGCGACGTTCCTCTGCGCGGCCTCCTCCTGAAGGATCAGAAGCATCCCGAGGCCGGCGGAATCGATGAATTCCAGCCCCGACAGGTCGAGCACGAGGCGCCGGGCTCCTGCGAACAAGGCGATGATGTCCTCAAGACGGTCATGGTCGGTGAACTCCAACCGACCGGTCAGGCGCACCTCGGTGGCACTGGGGGTGGTGCGCGCTTCAAGCTCCATGACGCCCTCGCTGTTCTCCGGCCGGCTGCACTTACCGCTCGTCGGATCACTGAACAGTAATACAACCCGGCATCCGCCCTCAAGCCCGTTGCGCGGTCCGCCGGGCGGCCGGGTCGGCCCGGCCATCTCCTCCTGCGCCCTGGTCCGGCTGGGGGTCCCCACCACGACGGCGAGGCCGGGACCGCGGCCGGAGCCCATGGGGCGGGAGAGTCCGCATCGCACCATGGACGCGCAGCGCGGGAACGGAGTACAACTCCTTCTTGCGGGCGCGCGGCGGCACCGCCGCGTCCGTGCGTGACCATGGCCTTCCGTAAGGCCCGGCGGCGGGTGGCCCCATGACCGTGATCGAGCAGGCCTGGCGCAAGGTGCCGACGGTGTCGGCCAAGTTCCTGCTGATCCTGATCCCGATCCTGACGCTGACCACGCTCGGCTTCTCGACGGTCTTCCTCTACGGCAAGCACGACGTCCTGCGCGGGGCGCTGCGCGGCAAGATCGAGGCGATCGCCGAGATCAACGCGGTCGCCCTGGCGTCGAGCCTCCAGGGCTTTGACCTGCCGGGGATCCGCAACATCATCCAGGCGATCTCGGTCAACCGGGAGGTGGCCTGCGTCGAGGTGACCGACGAGCGCACCGAGGGCGTCTTCACATGGCCGGGTCCGGGCTGCGCACCCCTGGCCGACGGCGCCACCGTCCGCCTGCCCATCCAGGCGCAGGATCGCCGGCTGGGGGCGATCACGCTGCATTTCACCTACGCCTCGGTGGACGAGCAGATCCGGCAGGAGGCGGTCAGCACGCTGTGGCTGCTGCTGATGATGCTGGTCTGCACGGTGGTGACGGCGCTGACCGCGCACCGGCTGACCATCGGGGTGCCGCTGCGCCGCCTGATCGCGTCGATCCGCCTCGCCGAGCAGGAACAGGTGCGCCGCGCCGTGCACGGCTCCTCGGCCGACGAGCTGGGCCGGGTGATCGACGCCTACAACGCCATGCTGGCCCGCCTGCACGAGGAGGAGGCGGCGCTGCGCCAGAGCGAGGAGCGCCTCGCCCTGGCGTTCACGGCGACGCGCTCCTCGGTGTGGGATTACGACCTGCGCACGGGCCAGTACTGGTGGTCGAAGGAGTTCCCCGCGCTGCTCGGCTACGGCCCGGACGAGCTGGCGATGACCGCGGCCACCTGGGAGGCGCTGATCCATCCCGACGAGCGGCGCCACGTCACCGCCGAGTCGCGCCGCCGCGTGCGCGACCGCGCCATGGCCTACACCAGCGTCTACCGGATGCGCCGGCGCAACGGGCGCTGGGCCTGGATCGAGGACCGGGCGACCGCGCTTCGCACCGCCGAGGGCACGGCGGTGCGCCTGACCGGGACCATGTCCGACGTCACCGAGCGCGTGCAGGCCGGGCTCGACCTCGCCCGCGAGCGCAACATCCTCCAGATCACCCTGGACAACACCGACCAGGGCATCATCATGGTCGACCGCGACCTGCGGATCGTGATGTCGAACCAGCGCGCGGCCGAGCTTCTGGACGTCCCGGCCGAGATGCTGGCCGGCAACCCGCCCTACCCGGACGTCCTGCGCATGCAGCAGGCGCGGGGCGCCTTCGAGGAACTCTCCGGCGACCCCGACCTGGAGCTGATGCGCCACGCCACCGTCCCCGACCAGCCCTTCACCTTCAAGCGGCGGCGCCTTGACGGCGTCATCCTGGAGGTGCGCTCCAACCCGCTGCCCGAAGGCGGATTCGTGCGCACCTTCACCGACATCACCGTGGAGGCCCGCTCGGCGGAGGAGATCTTCGACGCCATGCAGGCGCTGGAGACCGCCTACGCCGAGCTGAAGCAGACCCAGAACAGCCTGGTCCAGGCGGAGAAGATGGCCTCGCTGGCCCTGCTGGTGGCCGGCGTCGCCCACGAGATCAACACCCCGGTGGGCATCGCCTACGGCTGCTCCACCCACCTCGCCGCCAAGACCCGGATCCTGGCCGAGGCGTTCGAGCAGGACCGCATGAAGCGCTCCGAACTGGCCGCCTACGTCGCCGCGGCCGGCGAGTCCTCCCGCCTCATCCAGCAGAACCTGACCCGCGCCGCCGAGCTGATCCAGAGCTTCAAGCGCGTCGCCGTCGACCAGACCAGCCAGGAGCGCCGGCGCTTCGAGCTGCGCGCCTATCTGGAGGAGGTCATCACCTCGCTCGGCCCCCGCCTGCGCCAGAGCCCGCACCGGCTCGCCATCCACTGTCCCGACGGCGTCCACATGGACAGCTACCCCGGCGCGCTGAGCCAGATCGTCACCAACCTCGTCATCAACGCCCTGACCCACGCTTTCCCCGACCGGCCGGAAGGGCGCCTGACGGTGGCGGCGGCGGAGCTGCCGGAAGGCGAGGTGGAAATCCGCGTCTGCGACAACGGCATCGGCATCCCCCCGGATCACCTGCCGCGCGTGTTCGAGCCCTTCTTCACCACCAAGCGCGGGTCAGGCGGCAGCGGACTCGGCCTTCACATCGTCTTCAACCTCGTCACCCAATCGCTTGGCGGGAAAATCTCGGTTGACAGCACACCCCAATATGGCACCACCTTCATGCTGCGCATCCCCAAGGCGGCACCGCGGACGACCGCCGCGGAGGAGCCGGCGGGACCGCAGGCGGCGTGAGCCCGCGCCGGGTCCGCACCGCCGGAACACCGCATCCTGAACGCAGCATCATGAACGCAGCATCATGACCAGCGACACGCGCGCGCCGGGCGCCGACGACGAAATCCTGTTCGCCGAGGAGGTTGGCGAAGCCGCCAGCGCCCGCCCCCCCTGGACCGTCCTGGTGGTGGACGACGAACAGGACATCCACGCCATGACCAGCCTCCTGCTGGCCGACGTGGTGTTCCAGGGCCGCCCGCTCGCCTTCCTCGGCGCCCTCACGGCGGCCGAGGCGCGCGCCATCCTGTCGGCCCGCCGCGACATCGCCGTGGTGCTGCTGGACGTGGTGATGGAAGACGACGCGGCCGGGCTGCGGCTGGTCCGCTGGATCCGCGAGGAGCTGGGCAACCGCGACCTGCGGATCATCCTGCGCACCGGCCAGCCCGGGCAGGCGCCGCAACGCGACGTCATCGTCGACTGCGACATCAACGACTACAAGTCCAAGGCCGACCTCTCGGCGGAGAGCCTGTTCACGGCGGTGATCGCGGCGCTGCGCGCCTACGACCACATCACGTCCATCGAATCCCGGGTGGCCCGGCGCACGCGCGAGCTGAGCGACAGCCGCGAGCAGATGCGCGCCATCCTGGAATCGAGCCCGGTCGGCGTCTGCGCCTACGACGAGGACGGCGCCATCACCCTGTGCAACGCCCGGCTGGCCGCCCTCCTGGGAATCACCCGGGAGCGGCTGGCCGGGGTCTGCATCGCCGAGCTGTTCGTCGAGGTCGACGACGAGGAGCAGGAGGCGCCCTGGGCCATCCTCCGCCGCCCGCTGCGCGACGCCGAGGCGCGGCTGCGCCGGGCCGACGGCTCGACCTTCTGGGCGCTGGTGTCGGTGGAACCGGCGGTGCTGGACGGCCGGCCGGTCCATCTCGCCTGGATCTACGACATCACCCGGCGCAAGCTGGCCGAGCGCCGGATGGAGGCCGCCAAGGAGCAGGCCGAGCGGGCGACCTCCGCCAAGTCCGCCTTCCTCGCCACCATGAGCCACGAGATCCGCACGCCCATGAACGGCGTGCTGGGCATGCTGGAGCTGCTGGAGCGCACGCCGCTCGACTCCCGCCAGGCGGACACGGTGGCGACGATGCGCGAATCGGCGGCCTCGCTCCTGCGCATCATCGACGACATCCTCGACCTGTCCAAGATCGAGGCCGGCAAGATGGACCTGGAGGAGGTCCCCGTCTCCATCTCCGGGCTGGTCGAGGGCGTCGCCGAGACCCTGGCCCCGGCGGCCCGCGACAAGGGGCTGGCGCTGCTGACCTACGTGGACCCGGCGATCCCCCACGACCTGGCCGGCGACCCGGTGCGGCTGCGCCAGATCCTGTTCAACCTCGGCGGCAACGCCATCAAATTCACCGCGGCCGGCCGCATCGTCCTGCGCGCCGCCCTGGCGGCGTCGGGCCGGGGCCGGGTCCGGCTGCGGCTGGAGGTGAGCGACACCGGCATCGGCATCCCCGACGCCGCGCGCAAGCGGCTGTTCCTGCCCTTCTCCCAGGCCGACCGCTCGACCGCCCGGCGCTTCGGCGGCACCGGGCTCGGCCTGTCGATCTGCCGCCACCTGGCCACGCTGATGGGCGGCGACATCGGCGTCGACAGCGCCCCGGGCCAGGGCTCCACCTTCTGGGTCGACCTTCCGCTGGCCATCAGCCCCGCCGCCGGCCCGCCGCCCGCCGATCCCGACCTGAGCGGCCTGACCGTCCTTCTCGGCCTGCCGGACTCCCAGGAGCGGAGCTTCGTCTCCTGCTACCTGGAAGCGGCGGGCGCCCGCGTGCTGCCGGCCGGCGACGCGGCCGAGCTGGCGGCACGCGCCCACGAGGCCGCCCCCGCCGTGGACGCCGTGGTGGTGGACGAATCCCTCCACACCCCGGC
>JAEZHQ010000448.1 GCA_023416455.1 Pseudomonadota bacterium
CTTCAGGCCATGCCCTCGGCGCGGCCGCCCGAATACGCGCCGGCCGCGCCGGCCGGCGCCGCCCCGCCACCGGACGCGCACCCGCTGGGGGCCGCCCGCGCCCAGCTCCACAACACCTACATCGTCGCCCAGACCGCCGAGGGCATCGTCATCGTCGACCAGCACGCCGCCCACGAGCGGCTGGTCTACGAGCGCATGAAGGCGGCGCTGCTGGACGGCGGGGTCAAGCGGCAGGCCCTGCTCATCCCCGAGCTGGTGGAGCTGGACGAGCCCTCGGCCAACCGCCTGCTCGCCCGCGCCGCCGAGCTGGCCGAGCTGGGGCTGGCGGTGGAGGGCTTCGGCCCCGGCTGCGTGCTGGTGCGCGAGGTGCCGGCCCTGCTCGGCCAGTCCGACGTCAAGGGCCTCGTCCGCGACCTTGCCGAGGAGCTGGCCGAGCTGGGCGACGCGCTGTCGCTGAAGGAGCGGCTGGAGGCGGTGTGCGGCACCATGGCCTGCCACGGCTCGGTGCGCGCCGGGCGCAGCCTGGGCGTGGAGGAGATGAACGCGCTCCTGCGCCAGATGGAGGCCACCCCGCACAGCGGCCAGTGCAACCACGGCCGCCCGACCTACGTGGAGCTGAAGCTGGCCGACATCGAGAAGCTGTTCGGCCGGCGGTGAGGTCGTCGGGCCACCGCTGGACCGGCCCTGAACCACGAAACGGCGCCGGGTTTGAACCCAAGGCGGCTTGGGAACGGCCGCTGGTGCCGTGTGCGTCCGTTCGGAAACGCTCGCGGCACTCCTGGCCTTGGTTCCGCGAGAGGCTTCACGCTTCAAAGCGATTCCGATTGTGCGCGATCCGCCGGTCGGAACCGTCTGGAATTGCCCTCAGGCCGACCGCAACCGGTCGAGGAACTGGCCGATCTCGGTGCGCAGAGTTCGCGAACGGTCGGCGACCGCTCCCGCCACATCCCGCATCGACGTCGCGACCTGTGCGGCGGACTGGGCCTCGGTGCCGACCGCGTCGATGGCACGCTCTATGCCGCGCGTGTCGCCGCCGGCCCCGGCCATCAGATCGGCGATCGCCTCCGACGTCGTGCCTTGCCGCCGCACCGCCTCGGCGATCGCCGACGCCGTGGAGTCGATGTCGCGGATGCGGGCGGCGATGGAGTGGATCGCCTGCACGGTCTGACCGGTCGCGTCCTGGATCGAGGCGACCTGCTGGGCGATTTCCTCCGTCGCTTTGCTTGTCTGGTTGGCGAGCGACTTGACCTCGCTCGCCACGACGGCGAATCCCTTGCCGGCCTCGCCGGCGCGGGCCGCTTCGATGGTGGCGTTGAGCGCCAGCAGGTTGGTCTGGCCGGCGATGGCGTTGATCAGCCCCATCACCTCGCCGATGCGATGCGCCGCCTCGGACAGGCCGGCCACCTTGGCGTCGGTGCTGGCCGCCTCGTCCACCGCGGCGGCGGCCATCTCCGCCGACCGGGCAACGTCCCGGCTGATGTCGGCGATCGACGCCGACAACCGGCGCGCCGCGTCCACCGCGGAGTCCATGTTGGTCATCGTGCGTTGCGACGCGCCGACGACGTCGGTCGCCCGGACGCCGACGCTCCCGATTGCTTCGGCCAGGTTGCGGGTGCCGTCCTGAAGGGCGCGGGTGTCGTCATCGAGACGGAGCACCGTCCCGTGCAGATGGGCTTCAAGGTCGTTGGCCGCCCCAACCAAGGCCAGCCGGCGCTCGGCCGCGGCCGCGGCTTCCGCCCGGGCACGCTCCGATGCCTCGCGCTCCGCCCGCTCGGCCGCCGCGGAGGCCGCGGCCAGCGCCCCTGCCGCGTTGCCGAAGGCACGGTCAAGGCGCAGCGTCAGCCAGACCAGGACCACCGTTTCGATGATGACGATGGCCGCATGCAGCAGGACCCGCGCGAAATCGGCGCCGTCAGGGAACACCGCCGACGGCAGGATGGCGTTCAGCAGCAGGTGATGGACCGCGGTCACGCCGGCGGCGACCAGGATGGTGCGCCAGCAACACAACGCCGCCAGCATCGCCAGCGTGGCGAAGTAATACATGTGGAGATCGATCTGCCAGCGCGGGCCGACGCTGTAGACCAGCAGGGAGACCTGCCCCACCGCGGCGACGGCGATCAATGCCCGGGTGGAAAGGGCGGTCGGGTTGATGCGCCACGCCAGCGTCGCCACCAGAGCCAGGACGCCGCCAAAGGCCGTGACGCCGTCGATCCCGCCAGCCCGGCCGACGGCCGCCACCACCAGCAGGTTGACCCACAGCATCGCAACCAGGAACACACCGGCCTTCCGGCGCAGCGCGACGACCTCGTTATCAATGGTCATGATACGGTTCCCCTGAAGCTTCCCGCGCCGCACCCTCCGGCCCCGGCAGCACCCAGCACGAGCCAGGCGCCGGCACCGTAGAGGCCGTCCACAAAGCTCTCCGCCAACCGCTCGCCGGCGGAGTTGTCGGCGGCGTTGTCGGCGGATTCGTTGGCACGCACCAGCCACACCCCTGGAACGCCCCCTGCCGCGAGCGGCCGGCCGCCGACCGCCGCAATGCGGGTGACCGCCTCGACGGGCGTGGTCAGAGGTGGAAAGATCACCGCCACCGCCTCCCGCTGGTCGATGCGCCCCGCCAACGTCAATGGTAGTGCGACAAGCGACAGAACGAACAGCAGCGCAGCGGGTGCCAGAGAAACGGACCAACCCGGCGATGGAGAGAGCATGGCATGTTCCGAGTGCGAATTTCGCCCTTCTATCACGGTCTATATTTTACCGCAATCGGACAACAGCGCACGATGACTTGCTGAGCGAAGGAAAACTTCCGATATCGCTCTTTGAGAATTTCAACTGCGGCGGCAAACCGATGAGCCGTGCAGCTGTGCCGACCCGCCGGGGATGGAAAAGCACCCCCAACGATTGGGGCTTTCCTTCCGGATTCCACGCCAGCCCATAGCTCCCATGCGGACTTTCGCCGGCGGCACGGGTGGGAGCGCCCGCGGGCTCCACTGTCCGTGGAGGGAGCACCGCCGGCCGGGCGTTTCACTTGGCCCCGGGAGCAGGCGTCCGTGGCGCCGCCCCGCCCGCGTCGAGACGCTCACCCCTCACTCCGGCGCAGCAGATAATCCAGCCCGCCGACCCGGTACCAGCGGTAGCCGTAGGCTTCCAGCACGAGGCGGTGGCGGCCATCCTCGCCCGGGTCGCTGTGGTCCTCCGCCAGCAGGTTGACCAGGCGCGGGGCCTCGCCCTCTACGCCCGCGGCCAGGACCACCTCGCGGGGCCGGTCGTCGAGGTTGTGCACCACCACCACCGCGTTGTTGCGCCAGTCGTAGCGCAGGGCCAGCACCGCCGGCGTGCCGGTGGGCAGCACCTGATGGTCGCCCCAGCCGATCTCCGGGCACTCCTTGCGCATGCGGATCATGCGTTCGGTCCAGTTCATCAGCGAGTCCGGGTCGCGGCGCTGGTGGGCCACGTTGATGCGCTCGTAGCCGAAGACGCCGCCGGTGATGACCGGCATGACGGGCTTGGCGGACTTGGTGAAGCCGCCCTGCGGCTCGTCCGACCACTGCATGGGGGTGCGGGCGGCGTTGCGCTCGGGCAGGGACAGGTCGTCGCCCATGCCGATCTCGTCGCCGTAGCGGATCACCGGCGTTCCGGGCAGCGAGAACAGCAGGCTGTAGGCCAGCTCCAGCCGCCGCCGGTCGCCGTGCAGCATGGGCGCCAGCCGGCGGCGGATGCCCCGGTGGTAGAGCTGCATGCTCTCGTCCGGGCCGAAGGCGTCGAACACGCGCCGGCGCCGCTCCTCGTCCAGGCGGCCCAGGTCCAGCTCGTCGTGGTTGCGCAGGAACAGGCCCCACTGCGCGGTCGCCGGGCGCTGCCGGGTCGCCTTCAGCGCCTTGACCAGAGGCCGGCTGTCGGCGGCGGCCATGGCGTAGAACAGGGTCTGGTTGACCTGGAAGTTGAACATCATGTGCATGCGGTCGCCGTCCTGGCCGAAATAGTCCATGTTGCTTTCCGGCAGCACGTTGGCCTCGGCCAGCACGACCGCGTCGCCGCAGCGCCACTGCACGAACTCGCGGAACATCCGCAGCATGTCGAACCGCTCCACCGGCTTGCGCACGTCCGCCCCCTTGGCCGCGATGACGAAGGGCACGGCGTCCATGCGGAAGCCGGACACCCCCAGCTCGATCCAGAAGCCCATGATCTTCAGAATCTCGGCCTGCACCTCGGGGTTGGAGGTGTCGAGGTCGGGCTGGAACTTGTAGAAGCGGTGGAAATAATAGGCGCGTGCCGCCTCGTCATAGGTCCAGGTGGTCTTCTGCACGCCGGGGAAGACCATGCCCTCGTCGGCGTTGGGCGGCTTCCGGTCGGACCAGACGTACCAGTTGCGGTGCCTGGAGGCGGGGTCCCGGCGCGCCGACTGGAACCAGGGGTGCCGGTCGGAGGTGTGGTTGACGACAAGGTCGATGATGACCCGGATGCCGCGCTGCTTGCAGCCGTGGCTGAACTCCACGAAGTCGCCCAGCGTGCCGTAGCGCGGATCGACGCTGTAATGGTCGGCCACGTCGTAGCCGTCGTCCTTCATCGGCGAAGTCTGGAAGGGTCCCAGCCACAGGCACGTCACGCCCAGCCCGTGCAGGTAGTCGAGCCGGCGCTGCAACCCCTGGAAATCGCCGATGCCGTCACCGTCGGCGTCCATGAAGGTGCCCAGCGACAGGTTGTAGATGATCGCGTTCTTGTACCAGAGATCCTTGATCATGGCGCTCTCCTCCGGTCGCGGCGGCCCGCGGTCATAGGCGCGGGCAAGGCCGGCCGGCCAGGGCGCCCTATGCCCCCGGCGGTATGGGGGGCACGGGATTACAACGGGCCGGGATTTGGTTGAGACCCTGCCGAGGCCACAAAAAGGCCCCGCCACCGGCGCGCATCCTTCCGGGGACGAAAGACGCCAACGGTGGTCGGGCTCGGGCATCCTGCAAAGGCTGGAGAGTCCGCAGGGCTTGAAAGGCCGGGCCATCGGTGGCCCGATCGGGAGAAGCCTGCTTAGGGCGCGTGACCGGCGGGTTCCGCCCCGGAGCCCCCGGCGAAGCGCAGGAACAGGAGGCGGGTGTCGCCGTAGCGGCGGTCGTCCAGCGCCTCGAATCCGGGCGGCGAGGGCAGCGGGTCGCCCTCCCCCACCTCCACCACCAGCACGGCGGCGGGGGCGAGCCAGCCGGCCCCGGCCAGCCCCGCCAGCGCGCGGGGCGCCAGCCCCCGGCCGTAGGGCGGGTCGAGGAAGGCCAGCGTGCAGGGCCGGAGCGGCGC
>JAEZHQ010000511.1 GCA_023416455.1 Pseudomonadota bacterium
GGCGCAGCCAGCCGCCCAGGGCGGCCAGCCCGGCGGCGGCGGCGCGGCGGTCGGCCAGCCGCACCGGGCTGCCGAGCAGGGCGGCGCCGTCCGGTTCGGCGGTGACGTGGAACAGGCCGGGCGCTGCGTCCATCGCCCCCAGATCGACGGAGAAGCCGTGCCGTTCGTCGTCGGCGTCGGGCGGGCGCGGGCCGTCGATCGCCTGGTCGGCGAGGAGCCGCATGGAGCGGCCGGCCTCGTCGGTGACCGTGACCGTGAGGCGCCGCGCCGGTTCGCCCGGGAGCCAGGCCCAGCCCCGCAGCACGGTCCCTTCCAGCTCGACCAGCCCCTCCACCCCGTGGTGGAAGGGGGTGTGCAGCGGGCTGCCGAGCAGCGGCGACTGGTTGACGTCGAAGCGAAGCTCCCGGGGCGCCGCGTCGGCCGGCAGGGCGAGCGCGAAGCGGCGCGGCTGCCCTTCCGCCCCGGCCAGCCCGAAGCGGTCGAGGAAGGCCCCGGCGGGCATGCGCAGGAGCGGCGGCGCATCCCCGGCGCCGACCGTCAGGATCGCCGCCGCACCGAGGCCGGGGCGCAAGGCCCCCCTCAGCCCGGCCCCGCCGTCGTGCCCGACCCAGCCCACGGCCCGGTCGGCGGCGACGATGCGGTCGGCGAGCAGCCCCAGGGCGGGAAGCCCGCCGACCGAGAAGCGGCCGAGCAGGCTGGCCGCCACCCGCGCCGCCCGCGCCGGCTCCCCGGCCTGGAGCAGGGCCTGGGCGAGGGCGACGCCGGGGGCCGCGGTCCCGGCCCGCTCCCACACCGGCTGCAGCCAGCGCACCGCCTCCGGGATGCGTCCGGCGGCGAGCAGGATCACGCCGCGCAGCGCGTCGACCCCGTCCGTGGCCTTGACCAGCCGGGCGGCCCGGTCGACCCAGCGCAGAGCCTCGTCATAGTCCTGGCGGGCGGCGGCGCAGCGGGCCAGCGCGGTGACCGCGCGCCCGTGCAGCGCGGAATCGGCGAGCAGGCGGTGGGCCAGGGATTCGGCGTCGGTCAGCCGCCCCTCCTCCAGAAGGAGGTCGAGACGCTCCGCAACGGTGTGGGGCCTCATGGTCGGCGTCGGTGTCCTGGGGCGAGGGGTTCGGGGCGGGGGGTTCGGGGCGGGGGGGTGTCCGGGGCGCCGTCCGTCACGGCGGCCCGGCCGCCGGCGGCCGTTTCCGCCCGAGGCCGGCGAGGTCGCCCCACAGCAGCGCCGTCCCCACCAGGACCTGCCCGGCCTCCGACGGGGCGCCGCGGGCGAGCGCCCGGGCCAGCCGGGACAGCGGTTCGAGCAGCAGGGTGGCGGCCACCGTGCCGGCCATGCCCAGAGGCGGGAAATGCTTGGCGGCGAACAGGATGCGGCTGCGCAGGTTGTAGAACAGGCGGTGGGCCTTGGCCGACGCGCTGCACCCTCCCCCGCTGTGGACGGCGCGCGCGCCCGTGAAATACACGGTCTCCCACCCCGCGGCGCGGGCGCGCAGGCACAGATCCACGTCCTCGTAATAGACGAAGAACCGCTCGTCGAAGCCGCCCAGCTCCTCGAACAGGCGCCGCCGCACCAGCAGGAAGGCCCCGATCACCTGTTCCACGGGCCGCGTCTCGCCATGATCCCATTCGACCAGGAAATGCGGCGGGAACAGGCGGGGGAGCAGCCGGTCGAGCCCCACCGTCTGGGCGATGACGCGCCCCGGGGTCGGGAAGCGGGCGCAGGAGCGCTGCAGCCGTCCGGCCTCGTCGAGGAGCTGGACGCCGACGATGCCGACCCGGGCGTTCGCCGGGGCGGCGAGGAAGGCGTGGCAGGCCGTCAGGGCGTCCTCGATCTGGCGGGTGTCCGGGTTGAGGAACAGCACGCCGTCGGCCCGGGCCAGCCGGGCGCCCTGGTTGCAGGCGGCGGCGAAGCCGCGGTTGCGGGTGTTGCGCACGACCTCGACCCGGATGCCGGGATGCTCCAGCCCGCGGTCCGAGCCGTCCGTCGAGGCGTTGTCCACCACCACCACCCGTTCAAGAACCCCTTCCCTTCCCGGAAAATCCGCCAGCGACGCTATGCAGTCGCGGGCGTGCCCGCCAGAATTCCAGTTCACGATGACGATATCGATGCTCATTTTTTCTTGATCATTGCGCCATCGCGAAAATCAATCTATGGCCGGGGGAGGGCCGCCCGGGGATGGACCGCGTGAACCGGAGCGCCGTTCATATGGATGGATAAGGTCGCACCGTTCAAGCCGTTTCGTCGGCGGCAGGGCCGGGGCTCCGCAAGCGTCGATGTCTGAAATCATGGGGCCGGAATCATGAGGGCCGCAATCATGGGGAGAGCCGCTGCGTGTTGAAGGGGATCATCCTGGCCGGCGGGGCCGGCACCCGGCTCTATCCGATCACGCGCGCCGTCTCCAAGCAGCTGCTGCCGGTCTACGACAAGCCGATGATCTACTACCCGCTGAGCACGCTGATGCTGGCGGGCATCCGGGACATCCTGGTGATCACGACGCCCGAGGACGGCCCCGGCTTCCAGCGCCTGCTCGGCGACGGCCGCCAGTGGGGCCTGTCGCTGCGCTACGCCGTGCAGCCGAGCCCCGACGGGCTCGCCCAGGCCTTCCTGATCGGCCGCGACTTCATCGGCGACGACCCCTGCGCCCTGGTGCTGGGCGACAACATCTTCTTCGGGCACGGCCTGACCGAGCAGCTGCGCCGGGCCGCCGCCCGCATCGACGGGGCGACCGTCTTCGCCTATCAGGTCGCCGAGCCGGAGCGCTACGGCATCGTCGCCTTCGGCCCGGACGGGGCGCCGTCCTCGATCGAGGAGAAGCCGGCGCGGCCGGCCTCGAACTGGGCGGTGACGGGCCTGTACTTCTACGACAACGAGGTCGTCTCGATCGCCGCCTCCATCCGCCCGAGCGCCCGCGGCGAGCTGGAGATCACCGAGGTGAACAACCGCTACCTGGAGCGCGGCCGCCTGCGGGTCGAGCGGCTGAGCCGCGGCTACGCCTGGTTCGACACCGGAACCCACGACAGCCTGGTGGAGGCGTCCAGCTTCGTCCAGACCATCGAGAAGCGCCAGGGGCTGCGCATCGCGATCCCCGAGGAGATCGCCTTCCACAACGGCTGGATCGGCCGCGAGGAGCTGGCCGCCCTGGGCCGCGACCTGGGCAAGAACGGCTACGGCCGCTACCTGCTGCGCCTGGCCGGGGAGGACGGGCCGCCCGCCGCCGGGTGATCCGGCGCGGTCACGCCGGCGGCGGCCGTCAGCAGGGGGATCAGCTGCGGCGCCACCCGGTCGACCGCGTAGAGCCGCTCGACCTTGGCGCGGCCGGCGGCGCCCAGGCGCGCGCGCAAGGCCGGGTCGCCCGCCAGGGTGCGCAGGGCGCGCTCCCACTCCGCCGGGGTCTCGGCCAGGAAGCCGTTGACCCCGTCCTCGATGATGTCCCGGTTCATCCCCACCGGGGAGCCCACGACCGCCTTGCCGCAGGCCATGTACTGCAGCAGCTTGTAGCCGCACTTGCCCTGCTCCCAGGGCGTGTTGGCCAGGGGCATCACGCCGATGTCGAAGCCCGCGACGGCCTGCGCCTCGCTGTCCTCGCTCCAGGGCAGCCGGTCGAGCGGGAGGCCGGGCAGGGCCCGCGGCGAGGCGCCCACCAGGGCCAGCCGGACCTGGCCTTCCCGTTGCAACGCGGCCAGCGGCCCGGCGACGAGGTCGAGGTAGCGCTCGGTCATCGGCGACCCGATCCACCCCACGGTCGCCGGGGCCGGCGGGGCCGGCGGGGCCGGGACGGCGGCCGGGTAGCGCGCCAGGTCGACGGCGGTGGGGACGATGGCGGCGCGGGGCACGCCCGCCGCCCGCGCGTGCGCGGCGAGGTAGCCGTTGCCGGCGGTCACCAGGGCGGCGTTGCGCATCAGCCGGTCCAGCTTGCGCCCCAGCAGCAGGCGCACCAGCGGGGAGCGGTTCTGGTCGTAGAGGTGGAACCAGGCGTCGTCCAGATCGAGCGCGTAGGGGATCCGCCGGCCCAGCAGCCAGCGCTCCAGCGGGTAGGGGAGCCAGGGCAGGGCCTCCTTCTCCAGCCACAGCAGGTCGTAGCGCCGGGCCTCCAGCAGGCAGGCGATGCGGCGCCAGTAGCAGGCCGCGACCTTGGGCAGCGGCCAGCGCCCGCCGTCGTAGAGGGCCTCCAGATAGGCGTCCGGCAGGAAGGGGGCGACATCCACCGAGAGCCCGGCCGCCGACAGCCAGGGTAGGAACTGGTAATGCCGCAGGCGGCTGCTCGACCCCTTTCGACCATAGCGCGAAAGAAGCAATAGTTTCATCGGCGCGGCGGTCTCGTGCTGGTGGGGTGGCCGGGCCGCGTGCCGGCGCCGGCCCCGTGGCCCCTGGCTGTCTAATCCAAAACCGCCGGGGACGCCATGGACAAGGCCGCCGGGGGGGCTTTGCGTCGGGGTTGCCCTGGCCGGGCCATCGATCGTATGAGAGCGGAACCGCGGGGCGCGGCGCCCCACACCCTCCGCTTTCCGGCGGACCGCGAAAAGAGGCAGCATGCTGGTCGACTGGACCCCCGGCCCCCCCGTCCCGGAAGCCTGCCCGGTCTGCCGGGACCCCGGCGACAAGCCGCGGCGGCTGGTCGCCGGCGACCGTGCGGAGGGCGGGGAGCGCTACCCGCTCTTCGGCTGCCCGCACTGCGGCAGCTTCTTCTTCCATCCCATGCCGCAAGCCCGCTACGAGCAGGCGGCGGACGCCGGGGCGTCGGTCAAGTTCTACGTCGAGCAGGGGGTCGGCATCGACGTCATGCTGGAGCCCACCGCCGTGCTCGACCGCCTTGCGGTGCGGCGCTACCTGGAGGTCGGCTGCGGCTTCGGCTTCTCGCTCGACTACGCCGTCCGCGCGCGCGGGTGGGAGGGCCGCGGCTACGACCCGGGCCTGCTGGCGGCGGCCGGGCGGGACGCGCTCGGCCTCGACATCCGCTCCGAATACTTCTCCGCGGCCACCGCGCTGGAGGGCGGGCGCTGGGACGCCATCCTGTGCTCGGAGGTGATCGAGCACATCCACGACCCCCGCCCCTTCCTGGAGACCCTGCACCGCGCCCTGGCCGACGACGGCGCCCTGGTCCTGACCACGCCCAACGCCGCGGCCATCGACCCGGCGACCTCGCCCGGCACCCTGCTGCCGCTGCTCAGCGCCGGCTTCCACACCATCCTGTTCACCGCCGGCTCCCTGGAGTGGATCCTGCGCCAGGCCGGCTTCGCCCACGTGCGCGTCACCCAGGCGCCGAGCCAGCTGCAGGTGGTGGCCTCCCACCGGCCGCTTGCGGAGGAGGTCCCCGCCCTCGACCGCGGGCGCTACCGGGCCTATCTGGCCGGGCGCTGCGCCCGGCACGCGGCCGGGACGCCGCTGGGGACGGGGTTCCGCTACCGGCTGCTCAAGGAGGCCGTCAACGCCGGCGCCTACGCCGAGGCCGCGGCGCCGCTGGCGGAGCTGGCGGAAGCCTTCGCCACGGTCTACGGGATCGATCTCGGGACCCCGGAGGGCATCGCCCTGCCGCCCGCCGGCCGGCTGCCCCTCGCCGACCTGGCCCGCCGCTATCCGCTCAACCTGTGCGGCATCCTCTACTGCCAGGGCATCCTGCGGCTCAACGGGGCCGGGGACGCCGCCGGTGCCGCCCGCTCCTTCGCCGCCGCCGGCGCCTTCGCCGCGGCGCTGCGGTCGGCGCTGCAGGCCATCGGCGCGGACGACGGGGAGAGCGAGGAGCTGGGCGCCCGCGCCCTGGCCGACCAGGCCCTGGCCCTGGCG
>JAEZHQ010000527.1 GCA_023416455.1 Pseudomonadota bacterium
GTTCGGCGCGCCGCCGCCTTCCACCCCTTGATGGCCCCGTCCGAAAACCAGACCGTCAGGCTGCCGCGCCGGCGCAGGGCGGCGTCATGCTCGGACCAATTCGTCACTGTGCGCTTCGCTCACGGAATGTGATGGCGACAAACGGCATTGGCCTTGTGCGGCATAGCGGGCGACCAGATCGGAGACGGGGGCGTGACCGACGACACCCACCGCATCCATACTGGAAGGTTGCCGCCACCTTGCAACGGCTCGTCGGCTGCCCATGGTGGTGCGACGCCACCGCTGCACTCACCACCGACCCGCCATAGCTCGAAAAATGGAGGAAAACCTCCTCAAACGGCCAAGAAACTCCATTCTTTCGAAACGGTATCAGGGAGCCGGCGGGTGCAGCCGGGTGTCCAGCGCGAACCGCTCCTGGGAGCGCACCTTGTACGCCCCCGCCGCCCGGGACGCGACGAACAGCAGGTTCCAGCTGTGCGAGGACACCGCGCTCGGGATGACGACGAATGTGTGCGTGCTCAGCAAAGCATCGCCGAACTGCTGCTGACCGAAGCTGGGGACACCGGGACGGAGCCAGTTGGGGTTGGGCACGTCCGCCGGATTGATCACGCGGACGTCGGCGGGGTTGGTGATGGTCAGGGCCGTCAGGGCGTGCGGCACGCTGTCCAGCGCCTTGAAGCCCTTGTGCACCGCGACCTCGAGGATCGCGGTCGCCGGATCGAGAGAGCAGTAGACCGCGCGGACGCCTTTGCTGTTCCACCGGCCGCCGAAGCGGTAGGCGCCCTCGCCGCTGTCCCAGGTGGCGCGGAAGGACTCCGGGTCGAGACGCCACGCGACGAACTCGGTGCCGCCCAGCGCCGCTGGCAAGGGTGTCACGTGTAGACCCCGTAGGCCATCCGCCCCAGGTAGTCCTCGACCATCTCGACTCCGGCGGGGGTGTCCAGCAGGTCCAGCGGACGGTTGTTGTCCAACCCGATGGCCGGACGCTCCAGCCACTGTTCGGCCTCCTCCTGCGAGCCGAAGACCTCGGAGGCCCGGGCCAGGACCTCGGCCAGCGTCCAGGTCCGGCCCCCCTGCTCCGGGCTGAGTGGCTTGTCCGGCGCCCCCTTGCGGCGCTGGTAGGTGCGCACGCTCATTCCCACCGCGCGCTCGATGCTCGCCGGCTTGAGGACCCGCAGGTGGGCCACGAGATGGTGCAGGGCGCCGCCGGGCAAGCCGGTCTTGATGGCGTTGTGGGCGTCAAGCTGCGTCATCACCGGGCGCGTGAACACCCGCGGGCCACCGAGCAGGTCGGTGACCCGCTGATAGCGTCCCGTCTCACCCCGTCCAGGGTCGGGCCTGACCGCCGACATGGTGCCCTCCGTCATCTGTCGCCATAAATGTGACACGTGACGCGGCGGGATTCAAGCAACCACCTCGCCCGCGGCCAACCATCCCGCGGCCGGCCGGGCGCATCGCCACACCAGCCGAACCTCCCCGCATCGGAACGTGTCGGTTCGGCACCGGGGGGCGTCTGCTACGGCCGCCGTCGCACGCCGTCCCCTCATGCCCAAGGCGCCCGATGGCGTCCATCGGGTGCCTTGGCTTCAAACCCGACAGCACAGTGCGCAACCGGGCGCCGGCCTCATGGCCGCGCATCGAAGGGGGCGCGCCGCGGCGTACCCCTTTAGGGGTTGCGTTCCTTTGCATGATAATGATAGTAAGAATCATTCTCATAACGTTGGCTCGCGGGCGGACCTTCGGCAGTTCCCCGTTCGGGCCGGTGCGTCCGCGCGCCGGCCGGGCCGCGGTGGGCGCCGGCGGCAGGGGGAAGACGTCCGGGGGTCCCGAACCTCCGGACAAATAACGCGATTCGGATTGGAACAACAAGCGGCTGCAAGATGTGCCTGATGCATAGACGCGACGTGATCGACCGCTGCGCGACGGCGATGGTCCTCATCCTTTCCCTGGCGCCGGTGGCGGCGCGGGCGCAAGGGGCGGGCGACGGGCCGGCGGCGGGGCCGATGGTTCTTTCGACCGTCGAGGTTCTGGGGACGGCCGAGGAGGAGCTGAAGCAGGCTCCCGGCGTGTCGATCATCACCCGGGAGGACATCAGCAAGCGGCCGCCGGTCAACGATCTCTCGGAGATCATCCGCCGCATGCCCGGCGTCAACCTGACCGGGAACAGCGCGTCGGGCCAGTACGGCAACAACCGCCAGATCGACCTGCGCGGCATGGGGCCGGAGAACACGCTGATCCTGATCGACGGCAAGCCGGTGAACTCCCGCAGCTCGGTGCGCATGGGGCGCAGCGGCGAGCGCAACACCCGCGGCGACTCGAACTGGGTGCCGGCCGAGGCGGTGGAGCGGATCGAGGTCATCCGCGGCCCGGCCGCCGCCCGCTACGGATCGGGCGCCGCCGGCGGCGTGGTGAACATCATCACCCGGGCTCCCACCGACACGCTGTCGGGGTCGGCGAGCGTCTACCTGAACCTGCCCGAGCACGCCGAGGAGGGGGGCACCAAGCGGGTCGGCTTCAACCTCGGCGGGCCGCTCGCCGAGGGCCTGTCCTTCCGCCTGTACGGCAGCGCCAACAAGACCGACGCCGATTCCCTGTCCATCAACAGCGCCGCCGCCGGCACGCTTCCCGGCAACGTGCCCCCGGCCGGCCGGGAGGGCGTGCGCAACCAGGACGTCAGCGGCCTGCTGCGCTGGGACCTCACCCCCGACCACACGGTGGAGTTCGACGCCGGTTTCAGCCGCCAGGGCAACATCTACGCGGGCGACCGGGCGGTCAGCAGCACCGGCACCCCGCTCCTGGCGGAACTGGCCAGCGAGGGGGCGGAAACCAACGTCCTGATCCGGCGGACCGCCGGGGTCACCCACCGGGGCCACTATGGCGGCGGGGTGACCTCGCGGCTGCTGGTCCAGTACGAGGGCACCGACAACAGCCGCCTCAACGAAGGGCTGGCCGGCAGCACCGAGGGCAACATCAGCACCGACACCGGCTGGTCGACGTCGGCGCTGCGCAACTATGTGGCGAGCGGGGAGCTGAACGTCCCCTTCAAGGCGCTGGTCGAGCAGGTCCTGACGGTCGGCGCCGAATGGCGCCGGGAGACGCTGGACGACCCCTATTCGATGACGCAGAGCATGGCCAACGGCGGCCTCATTCCGGGCCTGCCCACCGGCGCGCGCAGCGGCAAGGCCAGCGCCAACAACCACGCGGTCTTCCTGGAGGACAACATCGAGGTCGCCGCCGGCTTCATCGTCACGCCCGGCCTGCGCTACGACCACCACAGCCAGTTCGGCAGCAACCTCAGCCCGTCGCTCAACGCCTCCTACGAGCTGATGGACGGGTTGCAGGTCAAGGGCGGAATCGCCCGCGCCTTCAAGGCGCCCAACCTGTACCAGTCCAACCCCAACTACCTCTACTACACGATGAGCAACGGCTGCCCCATCCGCTTCCCCAGCACCGGCGGCGGCTGCTACGTGGTCGGCAACCCCGACCTTGAGGCGGAAACCAGCATCAACAAGGAGATCGGCGTCAGCTACGCCAAGGACGGGTGGAACGCCGGCCTGACCTACTTCCACAACGACTACAAGAACAAGATCGTCGCCGGCATGGAGCCGGTGGGGGCGGCGATCGGGGCGGGCGGGCGCATCTTCCAGTGGACCAACACGCCGAAGGCGGTCGTCGAGGGGCTGGAAGGCACGCTGTCGGTGCCGCTGGGCGACCGGCTGTCCTGGAGCAACAATTTCACCTACATGCTGGAGAGCAAGGACAAGACGACCGGCGAGCCGCTGTCGATCATCCCGAAATACACCGTCAATTCCTGGCTGGACTGGCAGGTGACCGACGATCTCGGCCTGCAACTCTCCGTCACCCATTACGGCAAGCAGGAGCCGCGCAAGACGACGGGCCGGGGCGGCCCCGCCACCGGGGCGGAGCTGGAGGCGCGGGAAGCCTACACCCTGATCGGGGTGAGCGCCAACTACGCCATCAACGGGAATTTCCGGGTCACCGGCGGCGTCAGCAACCTGCTCGACGAGCGCCTCTTCCGCGAAAGCACCGGCTCCGGCGCCGGAGCCAACACCTACAACGAGCCGGGACGGGCCTATTACGTCACGATGACGGCGTCCTTCTGACCGGGGCCGCGCGGATGACGGCCTCCATCCTCCATCCTCCGCGTGACCGGAACCGCGGGCGGCGCTTGGCCGCCGCCCGCACCCGCCCGGGCACTCTCAAGACCGAGAGGAGCCCGGCGTCCGGCGTGACCATCCGGGTGGCGCGCTGACCGTCCCCCGCTCCACCCACCGCCGCCCCTTGCCGGACCTCCCCATGCTGAAAAAACTCTGGTTTCAGATCCACTGGCTCCTCGGCATCACCGCCGGGACCATCCTGTGCGTCGTCGGCGTGACGGGGGGGATGCTCTCCTTCGAGGAGGACATCCTGCGCCTGCTCAACCCCGGCGTCCTGTCGGTGACGCCGCGCGCCGAAGGGCCGCTCGCCCCGCATCTCCTCTACGAGCGCGTGGCGGCCGACAACCCGGGGCGGATCATCACCGCGCTGCGCGTCACCGCCGACCCGACGGCGCCGTCGACCGTGACCTTCGCCCCGCCGCCGGGGGCCGCGGGCCAGGGCAACCGCCCGTCCCGCGGCGAGAACCGCCACGTCGATCCCTACACCGGCGCGCTCCTGGGGACGCCGGCCGGCCAGGACGCCTTCCGCACCGTCATGCAGCTCCACCGCTGGCTGCTGGCGGGCGAGGTGGGCAAGCAGATCGTGGGAGCCTCGACCATCGCCCTGATCGTCCTCAGCCTGTCCGGCCTCTACCTGCGCTGGCCGCGCAAGGCCGGGAGCCTGCGCGTCTGGCTGGCGCCGGGCTGGGCGCTGAAGGGCCGCAGCTTCCTGTGGAGCCTGCACGCGGTCATCGGCACATGGGCTCTGCTGCTCTATCTGCTGGCCTCCTTCACGGGGCTTTACTGGTCCTACGGATGGTACCGCGACGGCCTGTTCGCGTTGACCGGCACGCCGGCCCAGGCGGGCGCCGCTCCCGGCGGCGGTGCCCAAGGTGGCGGTGCCCAAGGTGGCGGCGCCCA
>JAEZHQ010000535.1 GCA_023416455.1 Pseudomonadota bacterium
CGGCCGCACCACCGCCGACGACGAGGCAATCGATCATGGCCCCGCCCGCCCGATGAGGGAGTCGCGGTAATGGTCGAGCAGGCCCTGCGGGTCGCGGTGGATCTCGACGCAGCCGGCCTTGCGCAGGTCGGCCTCGGCGAAGCCGCCGCTCAGGACGCCCAGCACCGGCAGCCCGGCGCGGGCCGCCGCCCGGGCGTCCCACGGGCTGTCGCCGACCACCACCGCCTCGTCGGCGCCGACGCCGAGCCTCGCCAGCGCCGCCTCGAAGATGTCGGGGCAGGGCTTGGTGCGGTCGGCGTCGTCCGACGAGGTCTCCACGTCCACCAGATCCGCGATGTCGGCGACTTGCTTGTAACGCTCCAGCTCGTCCCCCTTGGCCGAGGAGGCGAGCGCGATCCGCAGCCCGTCGGCGTGAAGGTGCTGGAACAGCCCGCGCACGCGGCGGAAGCCGCGGATGTGCGGCAGGTACTTGCGGGCGAACAGATCGTGGCGGAAGCCGTCCAGGGCCTCCTGCACGCGCCCCAGGTCGCGGGCCGGGACGAAGACCGGCATGAGCTGGTCTCCGCCCTTGCCGATCTGGGCCCGCACCGCGTCGAACTCGGCGTGGTAGCCGAAATGCCGGATCGCCTCCACCCAGGCGTGGGCGTGCTGGTCGACCGAATCGACCAGCGTTCCGTCGACGTCGAAGATGACGGCCCTCAGGATGCCGGTCATGGCGCCCTCCTCCCCCTCGTCTGCTCCAGACGAACAGACGGCCGGGGAGCGGGTTCCCGGCGGGCGCGGAGCGCCGTCAGGCGGCCGCGGCCAGTGCCGTGGCGAAGGTGTCGGGGGCCACGTTGCCGCCGCTCAGCACGACGGCGACGGTGCGGCCGGCGGCCGGCAGCTTGCCCGAGAGGACGGCGGCCAGCGCCACGGCTCCCCCCGGCTCGACCACCAGCTTCAGGACCGCGAAGGCGTAGGCCATGGCGTCCATCACCTCCTCGTCGGTGACGGCCAGGCCCCCGGCCAGCAACGCCCGGTTCACCGGGAAGGTCAGCTCGCCCGGGGTCGGCGTCATCAGCGCGTCGCACAGGGTGGTCCGCCCGCCTTCGTTGGCGACGCGCTCGCCGGCGGCGAGCGAGCGGGCGGTGTCGTCGAAGCCGGCGGGCTCGGCGCTCCACAGCCGCGCGCCGGGCAGCAGGTGGCCCACCGCCGTGGCCAACCCGGACATCAGACCGCCGCCGCCGCAAGGGGCGACGACGTCGTCGGGCTCGACGCCCAGCGCGCGGGCCTGGGCGACGATCTCCAGCCCGACGGTGCCCTGCCCGGCCATGACCTGCGGGTGGTCGTAGGGCGGAACGGTGGCGCAGCCGCGCTCCGCGGCGATGGCCTGGGCGATGGCCTCGCGGTTCTCGGTCCGGCGGTCGTAGAGGCGGATCTCGGCGCCGTAGCCGCGGGTGTTCCCGATCTTCAGGGCCGGCGCGTCGGCGGGCATGACGATGGTGGCGCGGATGCCGAGCAGGGCCGCCGCCGCCGCCACGCCCTGGGCGTGGTTCCCCGACGACCAGGCCACCACGCCGCGCCGGCGCTCCTCCTCCGACAGCTGGGCAAGGCGGTTGAAGGCGCCGCGGAACTTGAAGGAGCCGCTGTGTTGCAGCACCTCCGGCTTGAGCAGGACGCGCCCGCCGACCCGCTGGTTGAGCCGGGCGTTCTCCAGAAGGGGCGTCGGCACCACCCGGCCGTCCAGCCGGCGGGCGGCTTCGGCCACGTCCTGGAAGGCGATGGCGGCCATGGCCCTAACGCCCCCCGGCGACGTTGAGGAGGGCGCCGGTCACGTAGGAGGCGGCGTCCGACAGCAGCCACAGCACGCTCTCCGCCACCTCGTCGGCGGTGCCCGCGCGGCCCATGGGCGGCACCAGGGCCGGCATCTCCAGCCGGCTGCCGACCCCGGGGATGTTCTGGATGTCGGTGTCGATCAGGCCGGGGCGCACGGCGTTGACCCGGATGCCCTCGCGGGCGACCTCGCGGGACAGGCCGACGGTGAGGCTGTCGACCGCGCCCTTGCTCGCCGCGTAGGCGATGTACTCGTTGGGCGACCCCAGCACCGCCGCGACGGAACCGACGTTGACGATCGACCCGCCCCGCCCGCCATGGCGGGTGGACATGCGGCGCACCGCCTCCTGGCTGCACAGGATGGCGCCCAGCACGTTGACGTCGAGCAGGCGGCGGACGCCCTCGACGGGGGCCTCGTCGAGCCGGCCGTAGGGACCGATCACGCCGGCGTTGTTGACCAGGCCGGCGAGCGGGCCGAAGCGGGCTTCGGCCGCCTCGAACAGGGCGCGGACGTCCTCCTCCCGCGCCACGTCGCCCCGCACCGCCTGGGCCTGCCCGCCCGCCTCGGCGATGGCGGCGGCGGTGGCGCGGGCGGCCGCGTCGTCGCCGGCGTAGCTGAAGGTTACGGCGTAGCCGTGCCGCGCCGCCAGGCGCGCCACCGCGGCGCCGATGCCGCGGCCGCCGCCGGTGACGACCAGGGAGTTCGGGGTGGTGGACGTCATGGGGTCAGCCCTCCGTGCTCGTGTTCTTGTCGCCACGCGGCAGGGCGATTCCGGCCAGCCGCTCGAAGATCCTGATGACGGCGGAGTCGTCCTCGCCGCCGAACCCGGCGGACGCCGCCATGGTGAACATCTGCAAGGCGGTTGCCGCCAGCGGAGTCGGGAAGGCGAGATCCCGCGCCGATTCCGCGACGATGCCGAGATCCCGGACGGCGGCGTCCAGCGTGCCGCGCGGCGCGTAGTCGCCGGCCAGGATGTGCGGCACGCGGTTCTCGAACATCCAGGACCCGCCGGGGCCGGCGGCGACGACGTCGTAGAGGCGCCGGGGATCGATCCCGGCGCGGATGCCGAGCGCCATCGCCTCCGCGGCGGCGGCGACATGGACGCCGGCCAGAAGCTGGTTGACCGCCTTCACCACCGATCCCTGGCCGTGCTCCGCGCCGACCCGGTGCAGCGTGGCCGACGCCGCGGCCAGCAGATCCTCGGCCCGGGCGAAGGCCGCCTCGGGGCCGGAGGCGGTGACCGTCAGGCGGCCCTCTGCCGCGCGGACGGGTCCGCCGCTGACCGGGGCGTCGAGCATCAGCAGGCCGCGTTCCGCGAGCCGGCGCCCGGTCTCGCGCGCGGCGGCGGCCGGAACCGTGGAGGACTGGATGACGCAGGCGCCCTGCGGCAGGGTGGCGGCGGCCCCCTCGGGCCCGAACAACGCCTCCTCCACCTGCTCCGGCGTGGCGACCAGAACGACCACGCGGTCGACGCGGCGGCCCAGCTCGGCGGCCGAGCCCACCGCCTCGCCGCCCCGGGTGACGAGGCTCATGCCCTTGGCCGGGACGCGGTCGCAGCCGATGACGCGGAAGCCGGCGCGCAGCAGCGAGAGCGCCACCCCCATGCCCATCGCGCCAAGCCCGATGACGCCGGCGACGCGGGCCTGAAGAACGTCCTCGCTCATGCTACCTCCCGTTGCCCGGCCGGGCTTCCGCCGCCCGGCGCCGGTCGCGGCGCCGCGGTGGAGGAGTGTCGGGTCTGCGCCGGGACCCGTCAAGCGGCGCCGTCCTCATCCGAAGGGAAAGGCCAGGAGGAAAAGGTCAGGAGGGGAAGGGCTTCGGCCGCAACTTGATCTGGTGGTCCGGGTGGCCCTCGCGGCCGTCGGGCATCAGGCCCCGGTAATAGCCCTTCTGCCAGCGTTCGGCCGTGGCGGCGCTGCCCGGGGTCTTCAGGTCGGCGTTGAACTGGCGGCGCGACTCGGCCCAGGCGCGGTACTGCGCGGCCAGTTCCGGATCGCTGTCGAGGTCGCGCACCTCCGGCTCCAGGCTCTCCATCAGGCCGCGGGGGACCGGGATCAGGGTGGCGAAGGGCTCGCCCTTCTCCCACACCACCTCCAGGTCGGGGGCGGTGAACTTCCAGTTCATGGTGAAGGGATAGGGGGACCAGTCGGTCTCGATCACCCCGGACAGGCCGTAGATGCCGTGCTTGGGGTGGTTGATCGGCCCCGTCACCATCAGGTTGATGCCCGGCGGCGTGCGGAACAGCACGCCCACATGGAAGGTCAGGATGCCGCTGCCGAAATGGCTGGCGGGCAGCAGGTGATGCGGCTCGTCCGCCCGCACGGTGATGGCGTCGAGCGACGCCGCGCCGTTCCAGCGGGCGGTGATCCGGCAGGGTGCGCACACCTCCCATCCCTGCATGCTGGCGATGTTCAGCGGCAGGCAGCGGTAGCCGTACTGGTCCGGCAGGCCGTCGATCCAGTCGCGGGTGGCGCGGGCGGGGCGGATGTCGGGCATGGCGCCCGAAATGGGGTGCGCGATCAGCTTCATGGGCACACTCTGCCAGAAAGCCGGGCGCCTGCCCACGCGCCCGTGACGGCGTGCGGCCTCCGTACCGGCGAAGCGGCGGCGGCGACCGCCACCGGAGCACGCTCACGGCCGCCGCGGCACGCGGATCAGGACCAGAAGCACCAGCAGATGGGCCGCCGCCCAGGCGAGGGCGGAGGCGGACATCAGCCATTCCGGCGCGGTGCTCGCCGCCGCGACCCGCAGCGCCGCCGACAGGCTGACCAGCGCCACGGCCGCGGTCGCCGCGCGCGGGAAGACCGGCGGCAGGGCCTCGCGCTGGAAGGTCGCCCGCACCATCATGGCGGCGGCCAGCGTGCCCAGCGCCCCGGCTCCCAGCACATGCCAGCCGGCCCCGCCGGCGAGCGGAGCCACCCGCTCGATTCCGAGGAACAGCCAGCCCAGGCCGAGCCAGCCGTAGCCCAGGTGCAGGCTCCACAGGTCGGGCCGCCGCAGCACCGACCGGGTGTGCCAGCGGCCCAGGCGCGCCCAGGCGCTCGCCCCGGCCACCGCCGCCCCGGCGGCGCCGGCCCAGGCC
>JAEZHQ010000540.1 GCA_023416455.1 Pseudomonadota bacterium
GCCTGGGAGGCCCGCTTCGCCGCGCTCGACGAGGCGGCGCGCCGCGACTTCGAGGCCGCCATGGGCCGCGGCGTCCCCGCCGGCCTGGACGCGCTGATCGGCGCCTTCAAGGCGAAGGTGGCGGCGGAGAAGCCGAGCTGGGCCACCCGCGTCGCCTCCGGCAACGTCCTCGACGTCCTGGTCCCGGCGGTGCCGGAGCTGGTCGGCGGCTCCGCCGACCTCACCCCGTCGAACAACACCAAGGCCAAGAACACCGCCGACGTGCAGGGCCGCGGCTCCTTCGCCGGCCGCTACGTCCGCTACGGCGTGCGCGAGCACGCCATGGCCACGGTCATGAACGGCATGGCGCTGCACGGGGGCGTGATCCCCTACGGCGGCACCTTCATGCAGTTCGCCGACTACTGCCGCCCGGCGATCCGCCTGGCCGCGCTGATGAAGCAGCGCTCCATCTTCGTGATGACCCACGACAGCATCGGCCTCGGCGAGGACGGCCCGACCCACCAGCCGGTCGAGCACCTGGCGGCGCTGCGCGCCATCCCCAACCTGCTGGTCCTGCGCCCGGCCGATGCCGTGGAGACGGCCGAGTGCTGGCAGATCGCGCTGGAGCGCGTGAACGGACCGTCGGTGCTGGCGCTGACCCGCCAGAACGTGCCGACCCTGCGCACCGGGGCCGATGAGGCCAACCGCAGCGCCCGCGGCGCCTATGTACTGGCCGAGGCCGAGGGCGAGCGCCGGGTCACCCTGCTGGCCACCGGATCGGAAGTGTCGCTCGCCATGGAGGCGCGCAAGACCCTCCAGGCCGAGGGAATCGGCGCCGCCGTGGTGTCGATGCCGAGCTGGGAACTGTTCGAGACTCAGGACGACGCCTACAAGGCGGCGGTTCTGGGCAGCGGGGTCCGCGTCGCGGTCGAGGCGGCGGTGCGCCTCGGCTGGGACCGCTGGCTGGGGGCTAACGGCGCCTTCGTCGGCATGGCCGGCTTCGGCGAATCGGCGCCTTACCAGGAACTCTACAAGCATTTCGGCATCACCGCCGAAGCCGTGGTCGCCGCCGCCAAGGCGCGTCTCTAATAAGGTTATGGCCCCCGGCCCGAAGACGCCGGGGGCCGGCCATGCCAGACTGGAGGAATACAATGGCTGTTCGGGTTGCGATCAACGGGTTTGGCCGTATCGGCCGTCTGGTCCTGCGGGCCATCTACGAGAGCGGCCGCAAGGACGTCGAGGTGGTGGCGATCAATGACCTCGCCGACCTCAAGGCGAACGCCCATCTGCTGAAGTACGACAGCGTGCACGGCCGCTTCCCCGGCTCCATCGAGATCCAGGACGGCGACCTCGTGGTCAACGGCCACGCGATCAAGGTCATCCAGGAGCGCGATCCGGCCAAGCTGCCGTGGAAGGATCTGGGCGTCCAGGTCGCCATGGAATGCTCGGGCATCTTCACCAAGCGCGCCGACGCCGCCAAGCACCTGGAGGCGGGCGCTGAGAAGGTGCTGATCTCGGCCCCGGCCACCGACGAGGATCTGACGGTCGTCTACGGCGTCAACCACGACCAGCTCAAGGCCGAGCACCGCATCGTGTCGAACGCGTCGTGCACCACCAACTGCCTGGCCCCGGTGGCCTTCGTGCTGAACAACCTGATCGGCATCGAGAAGGGCTTCATGACGACGATCCACTCCTACACGGGGGATCAGCGCATCGTCGACACCAACCACAAGGATCTGCACCGCGCCCGCGCGGCCGCGCTCAACATGATCCCGACCTCCACCGGCGCCGCCAAGGCGGTGGGCAAGGTTCTGCCCGACCTGAAGGGCAAGCTGGACGGCACCGCCATCCGCGTGCCGACGCCCAACGTTTCGGTCGTCGACTTCAAGTTCACCGCCAAGCGCGCCACCTCGGTGGAAGAGATCAGCAAGGCCATCTCCGAGGCGTCCCAGGGCGCGCTGAAGGGCATCCTCGGCGCCTACACCGAGGATCTGGTCTCCACCGACTTCAACCACGACCCGCACAGCTCGATCTTCGCGCTGAACGAGACCAAGGTCATCGACGGCACCTTCGTGCGCATCATGACCTGGTACGACAACGAGTGGGGCTTCTCCAACCGCATGAGCGACACCGCCGTCGCCATGGTCAACGCCAAGTAAGGCCGGCGCCCCCTTCCCTTACCCCTCTCCCGCGACGCGGGGGAGGGTCGGGGCGGGGGCGGCAAGGTTGCCCATGTGGCGAAGCGGACTCAGCCCGTCTTGACCGCGTTCACGCCGGCCGCGTCGCTCAGCCGGTCGGCGATCCAGGCGGCCACGCTCTTGCCCTCGCGCCGGGCGCAGGAGACGATGGCGCGATGGAGAATCGGGTTCACGCGGACCGCGATCCGCCCCGAACAGAGTTGGTCGCTGTGGGCCGCCATGTCGAACGACAGTTCCAGATAGTCATCCACCGCCCTTTGGAAAGCGGCACGCAGTTCATCGACCGAACGGCCGGAAAAGGTGATTCCGTCCCTCGTGTTGATGACTTCACCAACGAAGATACCGGCCTCGTCGTCGAAGTCGATCTGGGCCTTGTAGCCCTTGTAGTCCATCATCGGCGTCGATCCCAGGGGTGCGTTCGTTGCCAAAGATAACGTCGGCGGGGGTGCGACGGTTTGACCTGCCTCAATTCTCACACCCGCTGCACAGCTTTGCGGCATAGTCAGCGGTCCGCTGCGACCTTCGGCCGCGCGCCCCGCCCAACCATGCACCCTTTCTCCCCGCCGAACGCCGCCCCGCCCCGCCCGATCCGCATCCACGGCCTGGCCGAGGCGCGCGCGGCTTGCGCGGCCGCCGCGGCGCTGGGGGTGCCGGTCACCCTGGTC
>JAEZHQ010000290.1 GCA_023416455.1 Pseudomonadota bacterium
GGAGGAAGAGGCGCAAGCGGCGCCCGCCGCCCCGGCCGCCCCGGCCGCCCCGGCCGTCGCCCCGCCGGCCGCGGCGGAGGAGGAGAAGCCCCGCAAGGGCTGGTTCGCCCGGCTCAAGGACGGCCTGTCCAAATCCTCCTCCAAGCTGACCGAGGGGATCAGCGGCATCTTCACCAAGCGCAAGCTCGACGACGAGGCGCTGGAGGAGCTGGAGGAGCTGCTGATCACCGCCGACCTCGGCCCGACCACCGCGGCCCGGGTGACCGCCGAGCTGGCCCGCACCCGCTTCGGCAAGGAGGTGTCGCCGGAGGAGGTCAAGGCCACGCTGGCCGCCGAGGTGTCCCGGATCATCGCCCCGGTGGCCCGGCCGCTGGTCATCGACCCGGCGCTGAAGCCGCACGTCATCCTGGTCGTCGGCGTCAACGGCACCGGCAAGACCACCACCATCGGCAAGCTGGCCCGCCAGCTCCGCGCCGAGGGCAAGTCGGTGATGCTGGCGGCCGGCGACACCTTCCGCGCCGCCGCGGTCAGCCAGCTCCGGATCTGGGGCGAGCGCACGGGCTGCCCGGTGGTCGCCCGCGACACCGGGGCGGATGCCGCCGGCCTTGCCTACGACGCGCTGGAGCAGGCGCGCCGCGAGGGCGTGGACGTTCTGCTGATCGACACCGCCGGCCGCCTCCAGAACAAGACCGGCCTGATGGACGAGCTGCGCAAGATCGTCCGCGTCATCAAGAAGCTGGACGAGACGGCGCCGCACACCACGCTGCTGACGCTCGACGCCACCACCGGCCAGAACGCCCACAACCAGGTCGAGGTGTTCCGCGACATGGTCAACGTCTCCGGCCTGATCCTGACCAAGCTGGACGGCTCGGCGCGCGGCGGCGTGCTGGTCTCGCTGGCCGAGAAGTTCAAGCTGCCGGTGCACGCCATCGGCGTCGGCGAGGGCGTGCACGACCTGCGCCCCTTCGACGCCGACCAGTTCGCCCGCTCGCTGATGGGGCTGGAGGCGCGCTGAGCGCCGCCGCCCCGCCTCCCCCCTCCTCGCCGATCCCCCCTTCAATCCGGGCGGCCACGGGGTTATGTCAGGGACATGACCCACGCTGAACCGCTCCCGCCCGGCCCGGCCGGGCGCTTCGACGACGCCGGGGCCGCCCTGGCCCACGTCCGCGCCATCTACGAACGCAACACCGCCCACCTGCGGCAGCGCTTCACCGCCTTCACGCGGGGCGAGGACGACGACCGGCGCCAGCGGGCCTTCTACCCCTACGTCCGGATCACCCCGGCCACCGGGGCGGTGGTGGACACGCGGCTGGCCTACGGCTTCGTCGAGGGCACCGGTCCGCACGCCACCACCCTGACCCGCCCCGACCTGTTCGACCGCTATTACCGGGAGCAGTTCACGCTGCTGCTGCGCAACCACGGTGTCCCGCTGGAGATCGGGGTCAGCGACGAGCCCATCCCCATCCATTTCGCCTTCCCCCACGGCATGCACGTGGAGGGCGACCTGGCGCCGGAGCGGCTGGCCCGCCTGCCCGACCTGTTCGACCTGCCCGACCTCGCCCGCATGGACGACACCATCGTCAACGGCACCTTCGAGGCGGCCATGGACGCCGTCAAGCCGCTGGCCCTGTTCACCGCCCCGCGCGTCGACTTCTCGCTGCACCGGCTGCGCCACTACACGGCGACGGCGCCGGAGGATTTCCAGAACTTCGTCCTGTTCACCAACTACCAGTTCTACGTGGACGAGTTCATCCGGCTGGCCCGCGAGATCATGGAGCCGGCGGGCGACCCCGAGCTGGCCGCCTACCGCCGCCAGTACGACCGCTTCGTCGAGCCGGGCGACATCGTCACCCGCAACCGCAACCTCGACGGCGCCCGCGACGGCGGGCCGGCCAACGGGACCAGGCCGCCGCGCCTGCCGCAGATGCCGGCCTACCACCTGACGCGGCCGGACGGCAACGGCATCACGCTGGTCAACATCGGCGTCGGCCCCTCCAACGCCAAGACCATCACCGACCACATCGCCGTGCTGCGCCCGCACGCCTGGATCATGCTCGGCCACTGCGCCGGGCTGCGCGGCACGCAGCGGCTCGGCGACTATGTGCTGGCGCACGGCTACGTGCGCGACGACCATGTGCTGGACGCCGACCTCCCGACCTGGGTCCCGGTCCCCGCCCTGGCCGAGGTGCAACGCGCGCTGGAAACGGCGGTGGAACGGGTCACCGGCCTGTCCGGCTACGATCTCAAGGGCATCATGCGCACCGGCACGGTGGCCACCATCGACAACCGGAACTGGGAGCTGCGCGACCACCGCGAGCCGCTGATGCGCTTCAGCCAGAGCCGGGCCATCGCGCTGGACATGGAGAGCGCCACCATCGCCGCCAACGGCTTCCGCTTCCGCGTGCCCTACGGGACGCTGCTGTGCGTGTCCGACAAGCCGCTGCACGGTCAGCTCAAGCTGCCGGGCATGGCCGACCGCTTCTACCGCGAGCGGGTCGACCAGCACCTGAAGATCGGCGTCCTGGCCATGGAGCTGCTGCGCGAGCACGGGATGGACACCCTGCATTCCCGCAAGCTGCGCAGCTTCGCCGAAGCGGCCTTCCAGTGAGCGGCCGCCGCCCCGGGCGGGGTCCAGAAAACAACCGACGAGGATCTTGAATGGCGGTGCGCAACGGTTGGCCGGCGGCTGGTGCCCCGGCGCTCCTGGCGGCGCTCCTGCTGACGGCGGCCCCGGCCGGCGCGCAGGAGACGGCCCGGCCCGGCCCGTCCGGGGCCACCATCGGCTTCTGGATCGACAACGACCTCTTCGGCGGCGGGACCGATCGTTATTATACGAACGGTTTCCAGTTCTATTACATCTCCGGCGACCGCCCGGCCTACGGCAACATCGACTGGCTGGAAGCCCTGCTGCCGTGGGTCGGGCCCGACCGGGTGCGGCGGTACGGCTTCGCCTTCGGGCAGAACATGTACACGCCGAGCGACGTCACCCGGCGCGTGCCCGACCCCGGCGACCGGCCCTACGCCGGCTGGCTCTACGGGCGCTTCTCGCTGATCTCGGAGGTGCCGCGCCACGTCGACCGGCTGGACATCGACCTCGGCGTCGTCGGGCCGGCCTCGCTGGCCGAAGAGACGCAGAAGACGGTCCACCGGATCGTCCCCGGCGCCCGCTACCCGGAGGGCTGGGACTCCCAGCTGCGCAACGAGCCCGGCGTCGTGCTGAGCTACGAGCATGTCTGGCGGGGCGAGCGCCCGTCCCGCCTCGGCCCCTTCGAGACCGACCTCAGCCCCCACGCCGCCTTCAGCGTCGGCAACGTCCTCACCTTCGCGGCGGCCGGCGCCACGCTGCGGCTGGGCGGCAACATGCCGGCCCCGGTCGGCGCGCTGGTGATGCGCCCGACCGTGAGCATCCCCTACCAGGACGACGCCCCCCGCGGGTCCGGCCGCCCCGCCCTTGCCTGGTACGTCTACGCCAGCGCCGAGGCGCGCGCCGTCGCCCGCAACATCTTCCTGGACGGCAACAGCTTCGTGTCCGGCCCGTCGGTGGACAAGCACACGTTTGTCGGCGGGCTCCAGATCGGCCTGGCGGTGCGCTACGGCCCGTTCGGCGTCAGCTACGCCCAGAACCTCCTGACGCCGGAATTCGAGGGGCAGAAATCCCTCACCAACTACGGCTCGGTGCGCCTGTCCTACCAGTTCTGATACGGCCGGAACGGGGGCGCCGCAAGCGGGCGTCCCCCCTTCCCCCTTTATCCGCGGCCCGGATCGGGCTATGTGAGGACCATGAACCAATACGCCCGATTGCTGATCGAGGCCGGCCCGCTCGCCGCCTTCTTCATCGCCAACGCGCAGGCCGGCATCATGATCGGCACCGCCGTCTTCATGGTGGCGACCACGCTGTCGGTCGCGGTCTCCTGGCACGTCGAGCGCAAGGTGCCGGTCATGCCGGTGGTCGGCGCCGGCTTCGTCCTGCTGTTCGGCGGCCTGACCCTGTGGCTCCAGGACGACCTCTTCATCAAGATCAAGCCGACGCTGGTCAACCTGCTGTTCGCCGCCGTGCTGTTCGTCGCGCACGCCACACGCCGCAACGTGCTGAAGCACATCCTGGGCGCGGTGCTGAACCTGAGCGACGAGGGCTGGCGCACGCTGGCCATCCGCTGGGCCTGGTTCTTCCTGCTGCTGGCCGCGGTGAACGAGGTGGTGTGGCGCAACATGAGCACGGACGCCTGGGTGAACTTCAAGGTGTTCGGCATCATGCCGCTGACCCTGCTGTTCAGCGCCTTGCAGACTCCGCTGATCCTGCGCCATCAGGTGGCGGACCCCTCCGACGAGAAGCCGACCGCCTCCTGAGCCCCCGCCGTCCCGGAGCACCGCCCCATGACCCAGAGCTATCCCCGCGACCTCGTCGGCTACGGAGCCCGGCCGCCGCACGCCAACTGGCCCGGCGGCGCCCGGCTGGCGGTGCAGTTCGTCATCAACTACGAGGAGGGCGGGGAGAACTGCATCCTGCACGGCGACGCCGCGTCGGAAGCCTTCCTGTCGGAGATCGTGGGCGCCCAGCCGATCCCCGGCATGCGGCACATGAACATGGAATCGATCTACGAGTACGGCGCGCGCGCCGGCTTCTGGCGGCTGCACCGGATGTTCACCGAGCGCGCCCTGCCGGTCACCGTCTACGGCGTCGCCATGGCGCTGGAGCGCAACCCCGGCGCGGTCGCCGCCATGCTGGAGGCCGGCTGGGAGATCGCCACCCACGGCTACCGCTGGATCGACTACCAGCATCTGCCGGAGGAGGTGGAGCGCGACCACATGCGCCGCGCCATCGACATCCACACGCGGGTGACCGGGTCGCGCCCGCTCGGCTGGTATCTCGGCCGTTGCAGCCCCAACACCGCCCGGCTGGTGGCCGAGGAGGGCGGCTTCCTCTACAACGCCGATTCCTACGCCGACGACCTGCCCTACTGGGACGACCGCTTCGGCCGGCCGCAGCTGATCGTGCCCTACACGCTCGACGCCAACGACATGCGCTTCGCCACCAGCCAGGGCTTCAACTCGGGCGACCAGTTCTACACCTACCTGAAGGACAGCTTCGACCTGCTCCTGGCCGAGGGCGCCGACCGGCCGAAGATGATGTCGGTCGGGCTGCACTGCCGGCTGGCCGGCCGTCCGGGCCGGGCCGCCGCCCTGGCGCGCTTCCTCGACCACGTGCGCGGGCACCGCGAAGCGTGGGTCGCCACCCGGCTGGACATCGCCCGCCACTGGATGGCCGAGCACCCCTACCGCCAGGGCTGATGCGGACGCCGCCCCCTCTTTCTCACAGCCTCCCGCCGCATCGCCGTTTGAACGAACGACGAAATACAGTAGAAGAAAGCCAGACCGCTTCGCCGTCCGCGCGGGTCGCGGCGGCCCTTCCCGCGATTTTCTGGATGCGTTGTCCGCCGTGACCTTCAAGGATCAGACAGAGGCCGCCAGCCGCAGGGCCGGCGCCGGTGCGGAAGGCGAGGACATCGCCAAGCTCCTGCGCGCCCTCAACGAGGATTTGGCGGCCGACCGGGCCGACGACGACATCGCCGAGCTGGAGGAGGACGCCGAGCCGCCGGCCGAACGCCGCCTGCCGCTGGGCAAGATCGCGGTGGCGCTGGTCGCCGCCGCCGGCATCGGCTTCGGCGTCGTCATGCTCGACGGCGGTGAGGCGCCGCCGGCCGTCCCGCCCGCGCC
>JAEZHQ010000581.1 GCA_023416455.1 Pseudomonadota bacterium
GATGATGGTCAGCTCGTCGGGGCTCCGCCCGCGCTCGCGCAGGGCGGCCAGAAGCTGCGGCAGCAGCTCCAGGTGATCGGCGCCGGAGAAGTTCAGGGCGAGGACGTCGGCGTCCTCGTCGACCGCCGCGTCCGCCACCTGGGCGATGGCCAGGCGCATGCCGAGATAGATCACCTCCAGCCCGGAATCGCGCAGCGCCCGGCTGACGACCTTGATGCCGCGGTCGTGACCGTCGAGCCCGATCTTGCCCGTGATCACCCGCAGCGGGGTTGCTTGTTGCATGGTTTCCTCCGCGGACCGGCCGTCGCACCGGTGCAGTTTCTTGGGGGCCGGCGTTCCGGATCCGCTGGGGCGGGCGAACCGTGGCGGCCGGCCGCCGGCGTCAGTAGCCCTGCGTCGGGCTGTGGGTCCCCCAGCAGCGGCGCAGGACCGAGCAGATCTCGCCCAGCGTCACCCTGGCCTTCGCCGCCTCGATGAAGAGCGGCATCAGGTTCTCGCTTCCCTGGGCGGCCTGCTCGATCCGCGCCAGCGCGGCGTCGGCCCGGCCCTGGTCGCGCTCCGCCCGCACCCGCTGCACGCCCTCGCGCTGGCGCTGTTCGGAGGCGGGATCGACGCGGAACGTGTCGATCCTGCCGACGGTGTCGGCGCCGGCCTCGTTCACGTAGCGGTTCATGGCGACGAAGACGTGCTCGCCGGATTCCACCTTCTGCTGGAAGGCGTAGCTGGAATTCTCGATCTCGCGCTGGATCCAGCCGTTCTCGTGCGCCGCGATGGTGCCGCCCATGGCGTCGATCTCGGCCAGGATGGCGCGGGCGCGCCGTTCGATCTCGTCGGTGAGGCTCTCCACATAGTAGGAGCCGCCCAGCGGGTCGATGGTCTGGGTGATGCCGAACTCATCCGCCATCATCTGCTGGGTCCGAACGGCGATCCGCGCGGTCCGCTCGGTGGGCAGGGCGAAGGCTTCGTCGAGGCTCGCCGTGAAGATGGCCTGTGCGCCGCCCAGGGCGCCGATCAGCGCGTGCATGGCGATGCGCACGATGTTGTTCTCCGGCTCCTGGCGGGTCAGCGTGGAGCCGAGCGTCCCGCAATAGATGCGGAACAGCAGCGAGCGCGGATCCTTGGGATCGAAGCGCTCCTTGATGAGGCGGGCGAACAGGCGCCGCGCCGCGCGGAACTTGGCCACCTCCTCGAACAGGTCGCGGTAGCAGCCGAGGGAATAGGACAGGCGGGGGGCGAAGGCGTCGATGTCGAAGCCGCGCTCCAGCGCCGCCTCGATGTAGGTGATGGCGTGGGCCATCGTGAAGGCGACCTCCTGGACCGCCGTGGCCCCGGCCTCGCGCATGTGCACGCCGGTGATGCTGAGCGTGTTCCATTTCGGCACATGGCGGAAGCAGTGCTCGATCAGGTCCACGGTCAGGCGCAGGGAGGGGCGGACCGGGAAGATGTAGGTGCCGCGGGCGACATACTCCTTCAGGATGTCGTTCTGCGTCGTGCCGTTCAGCCGGTCCAGCGGGACGCCGCGCTCCTCGGCCATGGCGATGTAGAAGGCCAGGATCACCGGGGCGGTGGCGTTGATGGTCATGGCGACGCTGACATCCTCGATGGGGATGCCGTCGAAGAGGACCGCCATGTCCTCGATGGAATCGATGGCGACGCCGACACGGCCGACGGCGCCCGCCGCCTGCGGCGCGTCGCTGTCGTAGCCGATCTGCGTCGGCAGATCGAAGGCCACCGTCAGCCCGGCTTCGTTGTGGGACAGCAGATACTTGAAGCGGGCGTTGGTTTCCGCGGCCGTGCCGAAGCCGGAATAGGGCCGGATCGTCCACGGCCGCCCGCGGTACATGGTCGGGTAGACGCCGCGCGTGTAGGGAAACGCGCCGGGCAGCCCGAGGTCGCGGACGTAATCCTCGTCCGCACGGTCCAGCGGCGTGTAGATGCGGTTGATCGGAATGCCGGCCTCGGAAAGGAATTCGGCTTTGCGCTCGGCCTTCTGGCGCAACGTCCTGGCGAGGGTTGTCTTCTCCCACTCGCCGACGGCGTGCGCCACTCCTCCCGCAGGATTTCCGTCCTCATTCATGGACATTTCTCCTGTTCGATCGCCTTGCAGTAGCGTCGTTCTGGTTCTTGATCCGGCTGTATCGAGGTCGTCTGGGCGTCTCTCCAGGGCCGGCGACCACAGCGTGGGATCAATCCGGACGCCGTGTCAACGGTAAAAATGAAAAATGAATCAACGCTCATTTTTGTTGACGGAGGCGGAAATCGGCGATTATGGTTGGTAGACCAAACATTTTCGGGCCGCGCGTTTGCGCGCCTTTCCGCCGATCGGCCCGCCGGCCCACCCAAATCGGCGATCATCAAGGGGAAGATCGGATATGGATTTCCGCGAACCGGAGCACATCACGATGCTGCGCGACACGCTGCGCCGCTTCGTCGAGGCGGAGATGCCGCGGTCGCTCGCGGCGGAATGGGACAAAAAGAATTATTTCCCAAGAGACGTCTTCGGCCGCCTCGCGGACCTCGGCGTGATGGGCCTCACCGTTCCCGAGGAGTATGGCGGGCACGGCCGCGACATCCTTGCCTGCATGATCACCATCGAGGAGCTGGCCAAGCGCAGCTGCGCGGTCGCCGTGCCCTACATCATGGCGGCCTGCTACGCCGGCATGAATCTTCTCGAATGCGGCAGCGAGGAGCAGAAGCGCCGCCTGCTGCCGGAGGTCGCCAACGGGCGGATGATCTTCGCCTACGGCTGGACCGAGCCCGACGTCGGCTCCGACCTGGCGGCGACGCGGACCACCGCGGTGCGCAAGGGCGACCGCATCGTCGTCAACGGCGCCAAGCGATTCTGCTCGGGCGCCGGCATCGCCGACTACATCTACACGCTGGTGCGCAGCGATTCCGAGGGGGGGCGCTACAAGAACCTGAGCTTCGTGCTCATCCCGCCGACCGCGCCCGGCGTGGAGATCACGCCGATCGACAGCCTGGGCATGAAGGGGGTCCCCACCACCGACGTGACCTTCACCGACGTCGAGGTGCCGGCCGACAACATCGTCGGCGGCGAGGCGGGGTGGAACCAGGGCTGGCCGATGCTGGTCGGGCCGGGCATGGACGTGGAGAAGCTGGAGGTGGCGGCGCTGGCGCTCGGCATCGCCGACGCCGCGCTGGCCGACGCCTGGGAGTACAGCCAGCAGCGGGTGCAGTTCGGCCGGCCCATCTCCAGCCTGCAATCGATCCGCCACAGCCTTGCGGAAGGCAAGGCCAAGGTCCACGCGGCGCGGCTGATGCTCTACCAGGCGGCCTGGCTGGCCGACAACCGGATGCCCTGCCGGGCCGAAACCTCGATGGTCAAGATGCTGGCCTGCGAGATGGGCAAGGAGGTGGTGCTCGCCTGCCAGTCCATCCTCGGCGCCTACGGCTACGTGAAGGGCTTCGACATGGAGCGCTACGTGCGCGACTCCCTGCTGATGCCCATCATCGGCGGCTCGACGGCGATCCAGAAGAACAACATCGCCAACGCCTTCTCCCTGCCGCGCTGAGGCCCCCATGACCGCGCAGCCGACCAATCCCGCCGATACCACCGAGTTGTGCCGCCAGGCTATCGCCGGCCGGCGGGTGGCGCTCGCGCGGCTGATTTCCGGAATCGAGAATGGAACGGTCGACCTGACCCAACTCTGCGCGGCGGTCTACCCGCGGGTCGGCGGCGCCGTCCGCATCGGCCTGACCGGCCCGCCCGGCGCCGGCAAGTCGACCATGGCCGGCGCGCTGGCGCGCTGCCTGCGCGCGGCGGGCAAGTCGGTGGCCGTCCTCGCCGTCGATCCGTCGAGCCCGCTGACCGGCGGCGCCGTGCTGGGCGACCGCGTCCGCATGCTCGACCTGCCGACCGGCGACGGGCTGTTCATCCGCAGCCTCGGCGCCCGCGGCCATCTCGGCGGGCTGTCGGCCCGCACGCTGCTGACCGCCGACCTGTTGGACGCCGTCGGGAACGATGTGGTACTGATCGAAACCGTCGGGGTTGGGCAGTCGGAGATCGAGATCGCCGCGCTCGCCGATGTCACGGTGGTGGTGCTCGCTCCCGGATTCGGCGACGACGTTCAGGGGATCAAGGCTGGAATTCTCGAAGTGGCCGATGTCTTCGTCGTCAACAAGGCCGACCATCCCGGCGCGCGCCAGCTGGTCGGCACATTGCAGGCGTTGTCGCGCGGCCCGTCCGGCGGAAAGCCCGTGCCGGTGCTCGAATGCGTGGCCCGCGACGGCCGCGGGGTGCCGGAACTGGCCGCGCTGTTCGACCGCGAGCCGCGGCCGGCCGCGGCGCAGGCCCTCGGCGCCGACCGCCTCGGCCGCATGCTGCGCGAGCTTGCGGCGGATGAGCTGCGGCGGCGCATCGGCCGGCTCGACGAGGCCACACTCCGCCGCCTGGCCGAGCGACTGCTGAGCGAATCCGCCTCCGCCGACAGCTTGGTCGACGCGGTGCTCGACGCCGCCCGGCAACCCTGCCACCCTGCGCCGGCCCCGGACGATCAACCGGGACGTGCAGTTCGTCCGTAGGCACAGGAAAGAGCGGCCATCAATGACAGCTCCAGAGAAAGCGAAGCCCGCCGTTGCCATTGCCGATTCCGTTGCCGATGCGGAAGGCGCCGCGCCGCAGCCGGTCGCAAGGCGGCGGCGCGGGCGCAGCGTCGAGAAGACGGAGGAGACCCGCACCCGCCTGATCCGCGCCGCGGCGGACGTGATCGGCGAGATCGGCTACGCCAAGGCGACCATCGCCCGCATCACCGAACGCGCGCAGCTGGCCCTCGGGACCTTCTACACCTATTTCGCCAGCCGGCAGGACCTGTTCGACCAGCTCCTGCCGCTCCTCGGCAAGGACATGCTCGACTACATCCGCGACAACATGCCGGAGGACACCGACGTGCTGGTGCGGGAGGAGGCCGGCTTCCGCCTCTACGTCGAGTACATGATCGAGAATCCCGGCTTCTACCGGCTCCTCAACGAGGCGGAGACGATGGCACCGAAAGCCTACCAGGAGCATTTCCGCAACCTGACGAACCGCTACGTGCGCTCGATCCGGCGGGGCTGGGAGCGCGGCGAGCTGCCCGGCTACGACGAGCGGGAGCTGGAGGTCGTCGTCTACATCCTGATGTCGGCCCGCAACTACCTGACCATGCGCTACGGCCGCGACGGCAAGCGCGGCACCCGCGTTCCCGACTGGGTCATCGAAGGCTACATGAAGTTCGTCCGCGGCGGGCTGAGGCCGGCCGGGGCCTGATACCGAAGGCGTTT
>JAEZHQ010000609.1 GCA_023416455.1 Pseudomonadota bacterium
GCAGGCTGCGTGACCCCGCTCCACGCGCCCACGCTTTGCCCCGGGGGCATGCCCCCGGGGCAAAGCGTGAACAGAGCGGCCAACTCACTTGTTACGAAAACCGGCCAACTTGACTTGTTACCGACAGCCCTCTTTGGCGCTTTCGCCCGGGGCCTCCGCGCCGGCCCCGGGCCACTCCGCCCTGTTCCCCCGCGCAAAAGAAAAAGGCTGCGGCCAATGCGGCGCAGCCTCAGTCTGGGAGGGAGGAAACCAAGTGAACTTGGCTGTGTCCTTTATCCTCCTTTCCGATTAACAAGGCATGAACGAGCCACCTTATTCGAAGACCTACCCCTTTTTTGGGGAAACCCGGGATTTCTTGGGGTGGTCCGGCCGGGGCGGGCCGTCGGGCGGGCTTTTCACGGCGGCGTCTTGGCGGCGAAGGCCCGTGCGATGTCCTGCTGCCAGACCATGCGGAGCAGGCGATCTGGGTGAGCAGGGCGATCCCCCCGCGGCCGATGGCGCACCAAAGCAAAAGGCGCTCCCGTGGGGAGCGCCTGGAAGGGACCCGCTGGGCGCGGGGGAACTGACGAAGGCGGGTCGGGTGGGGCACCCGGATGGACGGCGGGGAGGCTTCAGGCGGCGGCCGCGACCGGCGGCGCAACGACGGCGACATAGCCCTCGCGCTGCTCGCCCAGGTTGGCCAGCAGATCCTTCAGGCTGTCGCGGGTGAAGGGATTAACCGCGCTCTCCAGCTTCGCCTCGACGACGGCGATGAATTCGTCCAGAACGCTCAAGTGAAGCTGCGCGGCGGCGAAGACGTCGTATGACGAATGGATCGGCTGCATGGTCTGTAACTCCCGGTGTGTTCGTATTCTCTGAAGACATCAGGCCATCCAGCCGGTTAACAGGGAGTTAATTTGACCTTTTGAGACTAGGCCGCTTGGTGATTACCACTTTTGTTGAGAAGTATTACACCGGATGTTGCAGGGTCCTGGCTAATCGATCCGCACCTCGACCCCGCCGGCGCGCACCCGCAGCCGGCCGCCGTCCTGCATGACGGAGACCTCCCGGCCGGAGGGCTCCGCCGCATCCGGGGGGAGCGGGGGCGGGGCGGCCGCGGCCTCGTCCGAGCAGACGGTCCGCTCGCCGGCGGTCCGGCAATGCAGCGCGCCCGGCCCCTGCCGGCACAGGGTCTGGCCGTTGACGCTCTGGCAGCTCAGCGAGCCCGAGCCGCGCAGGCACATGGTCTGGCCGTTCACCGTCTGGCAGGCCAGGGTTTCGGCCCGGGCTCCGGGAAGGAGGGCGAAGAGGGCCGTGGCGGCGGCGAGGAGAGCGGCGGTCCTGGTCATGGACGGCTCCGGGTGCGGAAAGGGGCGCGGGGGACGCATGGAGGGCGGGACGCATGGAGGGCAGGACGCATGGGGGGTGGCGCGCCGGCCGGCCATCCCCCGATGGTCAGCGCTGGAGGCCGAGGCTGCGCTGGTTGGCGAGGTTGCCGATGCCGGCGGCGACGTTGGCGGCGGTGGTCACGTCGGTGCTGACCAGGGGGCCGCGGCCGGTGAAGTTCAGGCCGACCCGGACGCCGTTGCCCTGGGCGCCGGCGGTCTGCTGGCTGGCGGTGTTGCCGATGCCGGCGGCGACGTTGGTGGAGGTGCGCACGTTGGTGGTGGCCAGGGCGCCGAAGGGCGTCGCCTGCGCGCCGGCCGCCCGCTGGCCGGCGGTGTTGCCGATGCCGGCCCGCTGGCCGGCGGTGTTGCCGATGCCGGCCGCCAGGTTGGTGGAGTTCATGACGTTGGTGCCGGTCAGGCCGGGGACGGCCTGGGCCATGGCCGGGGCTGCCAGCAGGGCGGACAGGGCCAGGGCGGCGCCCAGGGTGCGGGGAAGCATGCGGGAAACCTCCTTGGAGCGGTGCCGGAGCCTCACGCCCCAGCCGGGGTGATGCGCACCACCCTGCCGGGGCGGCCCCGGCCGGCCGGGGGGCCGGTCGGGGCGCGGTGCCGCCGGCGGGCAGGGCGGGCGGGGTCAGCGCTGGATGCCGAGGACGCGCTGCTTGGCGAGGTTGCCGACGCCGGCGGCGGTGTTGTTGGCGTCGAACATGTTGGCGCCGCCGAAGGGGATGCCGAGGGGGCCCATGGCCGGGCTGCGCTGGGTGACGGTGGCGGACTGGCGGGCGAGGTTGCCGACGCCGGCGGCGGTGTTGTTGAGGGTGATGGCGTTGGGGCCGCCGAGCAGGCCGCCGCCGGACTGGCGGGTGAAGGCGTTCTGGCTGGCGACGTTGCCGATGCCGGCGGCGGTGTTGTTCAGGCTGGTGACGTTCTGGGCCATGGCCGGGGCCGACAGCAGGGCCAGGGCGGCGAAGCCGGCGAGCAGCGAGGGGCGCAGCATGGAAGGTCTCCTTCGTGGGGGCGGGGGCCTTGCGAGGAGCGGCGCCCCGGCGTGGTTGATGGCCGCAACCCTACCCGCCGCCGCCCCCGCCGGCTGTGAGCCGGCCCACAGGCCCGGCCCTTTTCCCAAGGCCGCCCGCCGGGGCCGGCGAAAGCAAAGCCACTGGCGAAAAGCGCCGCCACCTGAGATAACCGCTGCCGTACGGCACGCCCCCTTGATGAAGACTGCGCGATGACATCCCCTTCGGCTCCCACCTTCGACCTGCATGGCCGCCGCATCTGGGTCGCCGGGCACCGCGGCATGGTCGGCTCGGCCGTCGTCCGCCGCCTCGCCCGCGAGGACTGCGAGGTGCTGACCGTCGACCGCTCCGCGGTCGACCTGCGCCGGCAGGCGGAGGTGGAGGGCTGGATGGCCGAGGCCCGGCCCGACGCCGTCATCGTCGCCGCCGCCACGGTCGGCGGCATCCACGCCAACGACAGCCGGCCGGCCGAGTTCATCTACGACAACCTGGTCATCGAGACCAACGTGATCCACGCCGCCTGGCGGAGCGGGGTGGGCAAGCTGCTGTTCCTCGGCTCGTCCTGCATCTACCCGAAGTTCGCGCCGCAGCCGATGACCGAGGACGCGCTGCTGACCGGCCCGCTGGAGCCGACCAACCAGTGGTACGCGGTCGCCAAGATCGCCGGCATCAAGCTGTGCCAGGCCTACCGGCGCCAGTACGGCTGCGACTTCGTGTCGGCCATGCCGACCAACCTCTACGGCCCGGGCGACAATTTCGACCCGCTGTCGAGCCATGTGCTGCCGGCCCTCCTGCGCAAGATCGACGCGGCGGCCCGGCAGGGCCTCCCGAGCGTGGAGGTCTGGGGCAGCGGCCGGCCGCGGCGCGAGTTCCTCCACGTCGACGACCTGGCCGACGCCCTGGTCTTCATCCTGCGCCACTACTCGGGCGAGGAGCATCTCAACGTCGGCACCGGGACCGACGTCAGCATCGCCGAACTGGCCGGGCTGATCGCCGATGTGACCGGCTACCAGGGCCGCTTCGTCTTCGATCCGTCCAAGCCGGACGGCACCCCCCGCAAGCTGATGGACGTCGGCCGGCTGGCGGCGCTCGGCTGGCGGGCCGGCACCGACCTGCGCAGCGGGATCGTCCAGACCTACGCCTGGTACCGCGAGGCCCTGGAGCAGGGAGCCCTGCGCGCCGTGCCCCTGTGACCGGGGCCGCGCCGCGGCGGCCGGTCCAGGTTGTTTTTTGACGCTGACCCCGGTACGAACAAGGCACCGGGAGCGGCGACCGCTCCGCAGTAACATGAGGAATTGTCACGTGAGCAAGGTTGCCCTGATCACCGGCGTCACTGGACAGGACGGCGCCTATCTTGCCGAACTCCTGTTGAGCAAGGGCTACACGGTGCACGGCGTCAAGCGCCGCTCTTCGTCCTTCAATTCCGGGCGTGTCGAACATCTCTACCGCGACCCGCACGAGAGCGGCGTGCGCTTCTTCATGCATTACGGCGACCTGACGGATTCCACCAACCTGATCCGCCTCGTCCAGGAGGTCCAGCCGGACGAGATCTACAACCTCGCGGCCCAGAGCCACGTCCAGGTCAGCTTCGAGACGCCCGAATACACCGCCAACGCCGACGGCATCGGCACCCTGCGGCTGCTCGAGGCCATCCGCATCCTGAAGATGCAGGACAAGGCCCGCTTCTACCAGGCCTCGACGTCGGAGCTGTACGGCAAGGTGCAGGAGACCCCGCAGAAGGAGACCACCCCCTTCTATCCCCGCAGCCCCTACGCCGCGGCCAAGCTCTACGCCTACTGGATCACCGTGAACTACCGCGAGGCCTACGGCTTCCACGCCTCCAACGGCATCCTGTTCAACCACGAGAGCCCGATCCGCGGCGAGACCTTCGTCACCCGCAAGATCACCCGCGCCGTGGCGGCCATCCATCTCGGGGTGCAGGACACGCTGTATCTGGGCAACCTCGACGCCAAGCGCGACTGGGGCCACGCCCGCGACTACGTGGAAGGCATGTGGCGCATCCTCCAGCAGGACCAGGCCGACGACTATGTGCTGGCCACCGGCGAGACCCATTCGGTGCGCGAGTTCGTCGAGCTGGCCTTCGCCCGCCTGGGCAAGACCATCGCCTGGCGCGGCGAGGGCGTGGACGAGCAGGGCGTCGACGACGCCACCGGCAAGGTGCTGGTGCGCATCGACGCGCGCTACTTCCGCCCGACCGAGGTCGACCTGCTGCTCGGCGACCCCTCCAAGGCACAGGCCAAGCTCGGCTGGCGCCACACCACGGCGTTCCGGGACCTCGTCAACGAGATGGTCGATTCCGACCTCGCCCAGCTCACCACCGGACTGGAAAACGCCAAGCCCCGGTTCGAGTGAGCGGCCCACGGCGATGACGCGTTCCAAGACCGCTCTGGTGTTCGGCGTCTCGGGGCAGGACGGCGCCTATCTCAGCCGCCTGCTCCTGGACCGCGGCTACACCGTGCACGGCACGTCCCGCGACCGGGAGATGGCCAACCTCGCCAACCTCAGGCGCCTTGGAACGCTCCCCCGGGTCCATCTGCACTCCGCCGCCCTCAACGACTTCCGCAGCGTCCTCCAGGTCATCCGCGAGGTGCAGCCGGACGAGATCTACAACCTCGCCGCCCAGTCCTCGGTCGGGCTGTCCTTCGACCAGCCGGTCGAGACCATCGACGGCATCGTCAACGGCACCATCAACATCCTGGAATCGATCCGGGTGCTGGGGCTGCCCGTGCGCTTCTACAACGCCTCCAGCAGCGAGTGCCTGGGCAACACGCCGGACGGCCCGGCGGACGAGAACACCCCCTTCCGCCCCTGCAGCCCCTACGGGGTGGGCAAGGCGGCGGCCCACTGGCTGGTCGCCAACTACCGGGACGCCTACGGGCTGTTCGCCTGCTCCGGCATCCTGTTCAACCACGAATCCCCGCTGCGCCCGGCCCGCTTCGTCACCCAGAAGATCATCCGGGGGGCGGTGGACGTGGCGCAGGGCAAGGCCGAGGGCCTGGCGCTGGGCAACCTCGGCGTGGCGCGGGACTGGGGGTGGGCCCCGGAATATGTCGACGCCATGTGGCGGATGCTGCAGATCGACCGGCCGGAGGACTTCGTCATCGCCAGCGGCACGCTGCACACGCTGGAGGAGTTCGTCGCCACCGCCTTCTCCCTGCTCGGCCTCGACTGGAAGGCGCATGTGACGACCCAACCCGATCTGCTGCGCCCGCTCGACATCCACACCAGCGTCGGCAACCCGGCCAAGGCGGCCCGCCTGCTCGGCTGGCGGGCCGGGACGTCGCTGGAACGGATGATCGGAAAGCTCATCGAGGCCGAGCGGCAGAGGCGCCGCGACGGCGCCGACTAACCCCCCTCCCGGCGCCGGCGCCCCGGCGGCGCGACAGAAGACAGGAACCCCCATGGCGGACTGGTCCCACGGCTACACGACCGATATCGAGTACACTTCGGGGTTCTACCGCGAACTTGCCCCCTTCACCTTGCAGCTGGCCCTGCTGCTGAAGGGCGTCCAGCCGCCGTCCCTGTCCTCCTTCTCCTATTGCGAGCTGGGCTTCGGCCAGGGGGTCAGCCTCAACATCCTGGCCGCGGCCTTCCCCAACGGCGACTTCTGGGGGACCGACTTCAACCCGGCCCACGCCGCCCACGCCCAGCGGCTGGCCAGGGGCGCCGGCCTGGACAACCTGCACCTCTTCGACAAGAGCTTCGCCGAGTTCGCCGGGGCCGACCTGCCGCAGTTCGACTTCATCAGCCTCCACGGGATCTATTCGTGGGTCTCCCCGGAGAACCGGCGGACGATCGTCGACTTCATCGGACGCCACCTGAAGGTCGGCGGGGTCGTCTACATCAGCTACAACTGCCTGCCGGGCTGGGCGGCGGCGATGCCGCTGCGCCAGCTCCTGGCCCAGCACGCGGAGCGGTCGAAGGAGCCGCCCGTCGCCCGCGTCCGCAGCGCCATCGCCTTCGCCGGGCGGCTGAAGGAGGCCGGGGCCGCCTACTTCACCCAGAATCCCATGCTCGGGGCGCGCTTCGACAAGCTGGGCGACATGCCGGTCAACTACCTGGCCCACGAATACCTCAACCAGGCCTGGCACCCGCAGTATTTCTCGGAAGTCGCCGCCGAGCTGGCCGAGGCGAAGCTGAGCTTCGCCGCCTCGGCCCACATCGCCGACCACCTCGACATGGTGAATTTCGACGAGCCCAAGCGCGCCTTCCTGAACGGGATCGAGGATCCGCTGTTCCGCGAGACGATGCGCGACTATCTGCTCAACCCGCAGTTCCGGCGCGACATCTTCGTGAAGGGGCCGACGCGCCTGTCGCAGCCCGAACAGACCGAACTCCTGAACGCCCTGGGCTTCGCGCTGACCACGCCGCGGGACCGCGTGCCGCTCAAGATGACCTTCCCGGTCGGGGAGATGACGCTGGGCGCGGACATCTACAACCCCCTCCTCGACCAGCTGGCGGCCGGGGCCAGGAGCGTCGCCAGCCTCAGCAAGGCCCTGGTGCCCCACACCCTCAGCGCTGCCCAGCTCATCCAGGCCCTGACCGTGCTGTCGGCCTCCGGCCATGTGGCGCCGGCCGGTGTGGTCGAGGAGGCCGTCGTGGCCCGCACCGCCGCCCTCAACCGGGCGATCGCCGGCCGCAACCGGCATGGCCACGAGCTGGCCTTCCTGGCCTCGCCCGTCCTGCGCAGCGGCATCCCGGTGGACCGGATCGACCAGATCTTCCTGCTCGCCCGGGCCGAGCAGACGGATCCGGTGGCCTTCGCCTGGAAGAGCCTGCAGGCCCTCGGGCAGCGGCTCGTCAAGGACGGCAAGACCCTGGAGACGGCCGAGGACAACCAGGCGGAACTGCGCGCCCGCCTCATCGCCTTCGAGGGCCGGCTGCCCTTCCTGCGCTCGCTCGGGATCGCCTGACCGGGGGGCGGCGAAGGCCCCGCCCGCCGCCTCCCTTCCTCCCTCCTGCCTGAAGGAACCCGCCGATGCCGCCGTCCCGGGAAAACCCGCTGCGCCTGGCCGGCCCGCGCCTGGCGCTGACGCCGGCCGGCCCGGAGGACATGTTCGACCTGCTCGACTTCCACCGCCGCAACGCCGACTTCTTCCGGCCCTGGCTGCCGACCGTGCCGCCCGACTTCCTGACGCTCGACCACTGGGAGCGCTGGACCCGGGCCGCCCCGGTCATGGCCGAGGAGGACCGCGCCCTGTGGCTGGTGGTGCGGGCCGGCCGCAAGGCCGGCCGGTCGATCGAGGCCGGAGCCCTGATCGGCCAGGTCAACCTGTCCAACATCCACCGCGGCCCCCTGCAAAGCGCCAGCCTGGGCTTTCAGATCGACCGCGCCGCCGCCGGGCTCGGCCTGATGACCGAGGCGGTCGGCCTGGCCGTCGGGCACGCGCTGCGCCGCATGGGACTCCACCGCATCACCGCCTTCCACCGTCCCGAGAACGAGGCGAGCGCCCGCCTGCTGGCCCGGCTGGGCTTCGAGCGGGAGGGGGTGGCGCGGGAATCGGTGTTCATTGAAGGGGCCTGGCGGGATCAGGTGATGACGGCGCGGCTCGCCTCCTCCCCGCCCGCCAAACGGCCCTGACCCGCCCCCTCCTGCCGGACGCTGCCCCATGAGCCCATCCCTGACCGTCACCTACGACCTGCGCGCGGTCCCGGACCCGCTCCTGTTCGACGCCGCCCATCTGATGGCCCCCCGCTGGCTGGCCGGGCTGGCGGCGCGCGAACCCGGCTGGCGGGTGACGGTGCTGGCCCGCCCCGGGCACCGCGCGGCGCTCGCGCGCTGGTACGCGGGCACGCCCGGCCTGTCGGTGGCCGAGGCGGGGACGGAGGCCGGGGCCGGGGCCGGGGCCGAGGCGGGGCTCGCCATCGTCCCCGTCCTGGCCCAGGAGACGGTGCCGGAGACCGGGGTTCCGACGCTGGGGATCATCCACGACCTGCACGTGCCGGCCCTGGCGCCCCTGCTCGTCGAGCCCGACCCCGAGCGGCGCGCGCTGCGCTTCGCCGCCCTGGTGGCGGGGTGCCGGCGGCTGTTCTGCCCGTCCCGGCCGGTCGTGCCCCATCTGGTCGGGCTGAACGGCCGCGCCCAGGCGCCCATCGACTATGTCGAGGCGGCCTTTGCCCCCCGGGCCGGCACCCCCGGCGGGGAGGCTCCCGCCCCCGGCGGCGCCGCCCCTTACGTCGCTTACGTGGCGCCCGCGGCGGCGCGGCCGAACCACGAGATCCTGCTGATGGCGGCGGCCCGGGCCTTCCGCCGCCACCCCGGCGGCGCCCTGCGGCTGGTGGTGGCCGGCGTCACCGACCCGACCGAGGCGCGGCGCCTGGCCCTGGCCATCGAACGCTTCGGCCTGGCCGGGCGGGTGGTCCTCGACACCGACACCGACCCCGCCCACCTGGACGCCGTGGTGGCGGGCTGCGCCGCCCTGGTCTGCCCGGAGACCGACGCCAGCTTCAGCGTCGCCGCAGCGGTGGCGCGGGCGGCCGGCAAGCGGATCCTGCACAGCCAGGCGGAATGCTGGCCGGTGCTGGCGGGCGCGGCGGGAACCGCCTTCGACGCGCGCCGGCCCGACGGGCTGGCCGCCCTGCTGGACGGCCTGCTGGCCCCGGACGCCGCCCCCGGCGGGGCCGCGTCCGATGCCCCCGCCCCCGGCGGGGCCATGCCCGATTCACCCGCCTCCGATTCACCCGCCCCTGATGCCCCCGCCGACGACACGGCGATGGCCGACTTCCTGCACCGCGCCTGCCACGCGACCCTGGCCCAGCCGGCCCGCCCGGCCCCCCGCGCCGTGCCGCCCCCGGCCGCCGGCGCGGCCTGGAAGGG
>JAEZHQ010000627.1 GCA_023416455.1 Pseudomonadota bacterium
CGCAGGGCAGCGCACGGCCGCAGGCGGCGGCGTACAGGGGAGCGACGGAATCGCCGCTGCCCCAGGAGACCGGAGGTTCCGGGTTGAGCCAGAGCACATCGCGGGCGCGGGCGGCGATCCGCTTCAGCAGGTCCACCCGCGGCGGCTGGTTGTTGTTCCTCGCGTCGCCGAGGACGACCACCGTGCTCCGCCCGTCCACCGCCTCGCCGCAGAGGTCGTGGAAATCGGCGAAGGCCTGGCCGTAGTCAGTGGAGCCGCCGCCCCAGCGCGTCACCGCCGCGGCCATGCCGCGCTCGGCGCCGTCCTCCAGATCGTCGGTGTTCTCTCCCAGCCGGTCGGAGAAGGCGAAGGCGCGGACGCGCATCGGGCCGTCGTGCAGATGGGCCACCAGCGTCAGGAACAGGGTGGCGACCGTGCTCATGGACCCGCTGACGTCGCACAGCACGAACAGCCGCGGCCGGTCGCGTCGACGCGTGCGCCACACCGTTTCGAACAGGATGCCGTCGTGACGCACCCCTTTGCGCAGGGTGCGGCGGGTGTCGAGCACCGTCTTGCGGTCGAGCCGTCGCCGGCGGCCGTACAACGCGGCGAAGCGGCGCGCCATGGCGCGCACCAGCTCGTGCACGCGGCGTTCGTCGGCGGGGGACAGGCGGCGCAGCGACGTCCGGGTCAAGTCGCGGTTGCCGATCCTCGCGGCCTCCGCCTCGACCTCGGCCATCATGCGGCGCTCGGTCAGGCGCAGGGCCGCCGCCATCATCCACGCCCGTCCCTGCTCCAGCGCCGCGGCCGCGGCGTCGGCCCCCTCGGCCCGCAGCCGGCGCACATCCTCCTCATAGCCGGCGAGGCCGATCTGCTCCAGCAGGCGCCGCGCGACGAGGGCGCGCTGCGTGCGGCTGCGCATGGGGCTGCGCCGCGCCTCCAGCGCCCGCCCGAGAAGCGCCAGCAGCCCGGCCATGTCGCGCGACCGCACCAGCCGCGACAGCGGCGACAGGCCGTCGACGGGAATATTGGCGGGAATATTGGCGGGAAGAGTGGCGGGACGGTTGGCGGAACGGTCGGCCAATCCGGTTCCGAACCCCGTCGGCGCGCCGCCCGCGTTGCCCGGCACCGCCGCGCCCTCCGTCCCCGGCCCGGCCAGGGACGGAGCCGGGTCCTCGATGGCGAAGGCGGCGAAGTGGCGTTCGAAGCAGGCGTCGAACCGGGCGGTCTCCTCCTCCGTCTTGGCCAGAGCGGCGCGCAGGCCCTGCTTCAGGGCCTTGCGGTCGGCGAAGCCCAGCGTCTCGGCGACGGCCGCCCCGTCCAGCGTCTCGGCGACGGAGACCGGGACGCCGGCGGTGCGCAGCGCCTGGATGAAGCCGAGCAGGCTGCGGTCCATGGCGCGCCCCTCACGGCGTGCGGGACAGCAGGGCGGGCAGGGCGTCCTCGACGGCCGCCATGTCCTGCCGGAACTTGACGACGAGGCCGAGCGTGCGCCGCACGGTGTCCTCGTCCAGCGTGGCGACGTTCATCATGACGAGCGCCTGCGCCCACTCGATCAGTTCGCTGACCGACGGCCCCTTGCGCAGGTCGAGCGTGCGCAGGGCGTCGATGAAGGTCACCAGCCGCGCGGCCAGCGCCTCGTCGATGCCCGGCACGCGGGCGTGCAGGATGCGCCGCTCCAGGTCCGGGGCGGGGAAGTCGATGTGCAGGTAGAGGCAGCGCCGGCGCAGCGCCTCGCCGATGGTGCGGGTGCTGTTGGAGGTCAGGATGACCAGCGGCTTCACGGTGGCCGACAGGGTGCCGATCTCCGGCACCGTGACCTGGTAGTCCGACAGCATCTCCAGCAGCAGCGCCTCGAACTCCTGGTCCGCCTTGTCGATCTCGTCGACCAGAAGCACCGCGCCGTCCCGGCTGCGCAGCGCCTTCAGCAGCGGGCGCTCCTCCAGGAAGGCTTCCGAGAAGAAGGCGTCCGAGAAGCCGTTCAGCCGGTGCATCCCCTCGGCGAGATCGGCGGCGCCGTCCAGCACCTCGGACAGCTTCTCCTTCAGCATCTGCGTGTAGAGGAGCTGCTTGCCGTACTTCCACTCGTAGAGCGCCTTGGCCTCATCCACCCCCTCGTAGCACTGGAGGCGGTGCAGGGCGAGGCCGGCGTGGCGGGCGGCCACCTTCGCCAGCTCCGTCTTGCCGACACCGGGCGGCCCCTCCACCAGGATCGGCTTGGCCAGCCTGGCGGCGAGATAGACGGTGGTGGCGACGCCGGGGCCGCAGATGTAGCCGTGCGCGCCGAAATCCGCCTCGATGGCGTCGATGCTGGCGAAGGGAGGCGGCCGCCCGTCGGCCCGGCCGGGGGCGTGGATGGGAAGCGCGCTCATCAGGTCGAGATCCCTCCGTTGACGCTGATTGCCTGGCCGGTCATGCGGGCCGCCGCCGGACTCATGAGGAAGACCGCCAGCGCCGCCTGGTCCTCGGGCTGCGCGAGGCCCAGGCGCGCGCGCGGGATGGCCTTGGAGAACAGGCGCTGGGCGAAGGGGTCGGCCATGACCATGTCGTAGGTCCGCGTGCCCTCCACCAGCGACGGCGTGAGGACGTTGACGCGGATGCCGTCGCGGGCGGCCTCCGCCGCCAGGGTGCGGCTGAACATCACGATGGCGGCCATCATGCCGCCGATGAGCGCCTCGCCCGGTGTCGGCACCCGGGCGGCGTCGGACGCGGTGTTGACGATGGCGCCGCCGCCGGAGCGCTTCAGGTGCGGCAGGGCGGCGTGGCAGGTGTGCAGGATTCCGAACAGGCTGGACGCGACGATGTCCTGGAACTGCGCCGGGTCGGCGGCGTGGAACAGGGCCGGCGGGTGGTTCCCGCCGGCGCAGTTCATCACGAGGTCGAGGCCGCCGAAACCGGCGGCCACGCCGTCCACCATCTCCCGCACGGAGTCGGCACGGGTCACGTCGGCCGGGCAGAAGCGGACCTCCGCGGCCGGGGCGACCCTGCGGATCGCCTCGACCGCCGCCGCGCCGCGTTCGGCGTTGCGGCCGTTGACGGCGATCCGCGGCACGCCCGCGGCGGCAAGCGCCTTGGCCGTCGCCAGCCCGATCCCGGAGGTTGCCCCGGTCAGCAGCGCGCTGCACCGCTCGAAGGGTTTGGCGGTCATGACGGGATCCTTACAAGGGCTGGCCGGCCTTCTCCAGCTCGTCGACCAGCACCGGCACGCCGAGGGTGCAGGTGTGCATGCCCAGCACGCTGGTGAGCTGGTACACCTCCATGATCTCTTCCTTGGTGGCGCCGTACTTCAGCGCGTTCTGGATGTGAATGCGCAGGCCCGGCTCGTAGAGATGCGTGGTCGCGGCGTCGATGGCGATGTAGATGAACTCCTTGACCTTCGGCTCCAGCACGCCCGGCGTCCACGGGATCGAGGAGAAGCGCAGGTACGCCTCGAAGAAGTCGGGGTTGAGGATGAGCAGGCCGTCCCAGAACTCGTTCCAGTAGCCGCGGTTCTTGATGAAGGTCTCCTTCAGCGCGGTCTGCCGGGCGTCGAAGGTCGCCTCGAACTCCTGGCCGCGGCCGGCCTTGCGGAACTCGTCGATCATCACCGGCACGCCGAGGGTGCAGGTGTGCATGCCCAGCACGCTGGTGAGCTGGTACACCTCCATGATCTCTTCCTTGGTGGCACCGTACTTCAGCGCGTTCTGGATGTGGATGCGCAGGCCCGGCTCGTAGAGATGCGTGGTCGAGGCGTCGATGGCGATGTAGATGAACTCCTTGACCTTGGGCTCCAGCACGCCGTTGGTCCACGGGATCGACGAGAAGTTCAGGTACGCTTCGAAGAAGTCGGGGTTCAGCTGGAGCAGGCCGTCCCAGAAATTGTTCCAGTAGCCACGGTTCTTGATGAACTCTTCCTTCAGGCGCAGGGCGCGGTCGGTCATTTCGGCCATAGTGTTTCCTCCTCGATGAATTGATTGGTCAGGAGCGCCTGCGGTCGCGCAGGAACGCATCGATGCCGGAAAAGGCGTCCGGCCGGGCGGCGTGGGCGACGAAAGCCTCTTCCTCCAGCGCCAGGCCCACCGACAGGTCGACGCGCATCGCCGTGTGGACCAGGCGCTTCAGCTCCCGCAGGACCCGCGGGTCGCGCCCGGCCATGCTGCGGGCCAGCGCGTCGGCGGTCGCGGCCAGCTCCGCGGCCGGAACCACGCGGGTCACCAGCCCCGCCGCCTGCGCCTCCCGCGCCGTCAGGCGGCGGCCGGTCAGCACGAGGTCGAGCGCCAGCGGCAGGCCCACCCGGCGGGGCAGGCGCTGGCTGCCGCCGGCGCCGTGGATGAAGTTGATCTCGACGTGCGGATCACCGATCACCGCATCCTCGGCGGCGACCACCAGATCGCAGACCAGCATGGTCTCCAGCCCCCCGCCCAGCGCGTGGCCGTGCACCTGGCCGATCACCGGTTGCGGCAGTTGCGCGATGCGGGTCAGCGCGTGGTTGAGATCGCGGTTGAAGCGGGCGATGGCGGCGGGGTCGTCGCGGTGCGCATCCATGTACCGGAAGTCGGCACCGGTGCAGAACGCCCGCCCGGCGGCGGCCAGCACCACCACCGCCACCGACCGGTCGTCGTGGATCTCGGCCGCGGCCTCGGTCAGCGCCTGCACCAGACCCGGCGTGTAGGTGTTCATCGCCTGCGGCCGGTTGAGCGTCAGGCGCACCACGGCACCGTCACGGCCGAAGCGGAGTTCGCCTTCCGACCCGCGGGTGTCGGGGCCGCTCATGACGCCGCCCGTGCGGATCCGGCGAAGGCGCCGCGGTCATGGAGCTCACCGGCTTCGGTGCCGTCGCGCAGCAGGTATTTCTGGATCTTCTGGTTGGGCGTCTTGGGCAGCTTCGGCCGGAACTCGATGTAGCGCGGAATCCAGAAGCGCGGCATGTGCTCCTCGCAGAAGGCCCACAGCTCCTGCGCGGTCAGGCTCTGCCCCTCCTGCCGCACGACGACGACTTTGACGTCGTCCTCCCCCAGCTCCGAACTCACGGCGACGGCGGCGCACTCCAGCACCGCCGGGTGGCGGTTCACGACCGATTCCACCTCGAAGGAGG
>JAEZHQ010000628.1 GCA_023416455.1 Pseudomonadota bacterium
CCCAAGATGCCCCAGACGCTGGCGGCGCTGGGGATCGACGACGCCGGGCTGGCGGAGCGGCTGACCGCGCGGCTCGACCAGGTGGTGCCGCTGCCCGCCCTGCCGCCGGCCGGCCGTGATCCCGGCCGTGCGTGAGAGGGGGGAGAGACCATGACGTCCCTGAGCATGGCCGACGCGAAGGACTGGGCGGCCCTGCTCGGGGCCGCCTGGCTGGTGATCGCGCCGGCGGGCCTGTGGTGGCTGGCCAAGACCTTTCCGACCCGGCGCGAGCTGGACGCCATGCAGGCGCGCATGGGCAAGGCGGAGGAGCGGCTGGCCGACGGCGACCGGCGTTTCGCCGGCCTCGACGCCACGGTCCGGGAGGCCATCCACGCCGCCCACGAGGCGCGCGACGCCGCCGACGTGGCGACCCGGGCGGCCGAGCAGATCGGCGACGCCCGGGTCTCGCTGGCCGAGCTGCGCGGCGACATCAAGACGCTGAACGCCATCCTGCACCGTCTCGAAGCCGACAGCCGGCGGATGGTGGACGGGCATTTGAAGCTGGGGGAACGGGTCTGATGAGCATGAACGACCAGGTGCGCGCCGTCTTCGCCGCCGACCGGCGGCTGTGCTTCCTGCGCCTGCTGGACGAAAGCGGCGGGCGCGCCAACACGGCGACCGTGGAGAAGTCCCTGGCCCTCTTCTTCGCCAAGGTGGACCGCGCCGTTGCCAACGCCGACGCCCGCTGGCTGGCCGCCGCCGGGCTGATCCAGTCCGACGAGCTGCGGCCGGACCTGTACGGCGTGACGATCACCCCGCTCGGCCGGCGTGTCGCCAAGGGCCTGGAGCTGGTCGACGGCGTGTCGCAACCCTCGCAGGACTGAGCGGCCATGGCGGGCAAGCCGAGCAAGGTGGACAAGCTGCCGGACCCGCTGCGCGAGGGCATCGCGCAGCTCTGGACGTCCGGCCGCTACACCGTCGACCAAATCCTGACGCACCTGCGCGACCTGGCGGCCGGCCGCCGCACCATGCTGCCGCCCGAGCTGGACGTCGCCGCGCAGGTGGCGCCCGAGGCGTTGCCGTCGCGCTCGCGCCTGCACGCCCATCTCCAGGGCGTCGATCAGGTGGCCGCGCGGCTCCAGCGGTCGCGCGCGGTGGCGGAGGCGCTGGTGCGCAAGCTGGGTGACGAGCCGGAAAGCCGGACGGCCCGGCTGAACATCGAGCTGGCCCATTCGGCCGTGCTCGACCTGTTCGCGGCCGCCGACCAGCCCCGCGACGGCGGGGACGACGGCGATGGACCGGGCGCGCCGGTGCCCATGGATCCGGAGGCGGTCAGCTTCCTCGCCCGATCGCTCAAGGATCTGGCCGCCGCCCGCAAGGCCGACGCGGACCTGATCCTGCGCCTGCGCAAGGAGGTGGCGGCGGAGATGGCGCGGGCCGTGGAGGAGGAGGCCAAGGTCAACCGCGGGCTGACGGCCGAAACGGTGGCGTCGCTGAAGGCCCGCTTCCTGGGGCTGAAGGCATCGTGATGCCGGCCGGCAAGGCGGTTTCACACGCTCTGCCGAAGGGCGGCCCGGCCGACCTCCTGGCGGAGATCGCTGACGTGGATCTGCTGCTGGCCTACCAGCAGCAGCTGTTGACCGAAGCGTCCCGGCACTCCCTGATGGTGGCCGAGAAGTCGCGCCGCATCGGCTACACCTGGGCGGCGGCGGCGCTGGCGGTGCTGACCGCCGGGGCCGAGAAGCCGGCCGGCGGCATGGACGCGCTCTACCTCGGCCCGTCGCTGGACATGGCGCGGGAGTTCATCGACACCTGCGCCCAGTGGGCGCGCCTGTTCGGACAAGCTTGCGAGGCGGCGGCCGAGGTGGAGCTGTTCGACGGCGACGCCGACAAGGCCATCAGGGCGTACCGCATCACCTTCGCGGCGGGGTTCGAGATCCTGGCCCTGACCAGCCGCCCGCGGTCCCTGCGCGGCCGGCAAGGTCTCGTCATCATCGACGAGGCGGCCTTCCACGACGACCTGGACGAGGTGCTGAAGGCCGCCCTGGCGCTGCTGATGTGGGGCGGCAAGGTGCTGGTGATCAGCACCCACGACGGCGACCAGAACGCCTTCAACCAGCTGATCCAGGACATCCGCGCGGGCAAGCGCGGCGGCGGCGTGATCCGGGTGACGATCGGGGACGCCCTGCGCGACGGCCTCTATCGCCGCATCTGCTTCGTCACCGGCAAGGAATGGACGGAGGATGGTGAACGCGCGTGGCTCCAGGCCATCCTGGACGCCTATGGCGACGCGGCCAGGGAGGAGCTGTATTGCATCCCGCGCGCCGGCGGGGGCCGATGGCTGCCCCGGTCCGCCATTGAGGCGTGTGGCGACCACTCGATCCCCGTGCTGCGCTGGACCGCACCGGACAACTACCTGTCCGAACCGGACCACGCCCGCACCGCCGACATGGCCGCCTGGTGCGAAACCCACTTGCTGTCCGTGCTGGAGGCGCTGGACCCGCGCCTGGAGAGCGCGGCCGGCATGGACTACGCCATGGAGGCGGACCTGTCGGTGCTGTGGGTCGGGCAGGTCGGGCGGGACGGCGCGCGGCGGACCTCCGTCGTGATCGAGTTGCGCCGATGCCCCTTCGACCAGCAGCGCGAGCTGGTGTCCTTCGTGCTTGACCGGCTGCCGCGCTGGAAGAAGGCCGTCCTGGACGCCGGCGGCAATGGTGCCGCGCTGGCGCAGGTGACGCGGACGAGGTACGGCGCGCACCGGGTGGAAGAGCTGAAGCTGTCGGCCGACTGGTACCGGCTGAACATGCCCAAGCTGAAGGCGGCGCTGGAAGGACGGAGCTTCCTGATCCCCCTGGACACCGACATCGTCGCCGATTTCGGGCTGATCCAGCTGGACGGCGGCGTGGCGAAGGTGCCGTCCGGGGCGCGGACACGGGGCACGGACGGGCAGCCCCGCCACGGCGACGCGGCGATCGCCGGCGCGCTTTTCCACTACGCCAGCCTGACCGACGCCGAGGACTTTGCCTACGAGGGCTTGCCCAAGCGCGCCGCAACGCCGGCCGGGGACCGCCGGACCCTGCCCTCCGGCGGCCTGCTGGGCGCCATGACCCGCGCGGTCGGCAACCTGTTCAGGGACCACGACGATGACCGCTACTGACAGCCCCATCCTGGGCGCCGACGGGCGCCCCATGAAGCGCGCGGCCGTCAAGGCGCAACTGGCCGAGGAAGTCGCCGCTGCGTCCCTGACCGGCGTCCGGCGCGTTTGGCATGAAGCCATAGCCCGCGACCTGACGCCGGCGCGCCTGGCCGCCCTGCTGCGCAACGCGGCCGAGGGCGACGCCGACGCCTATCTGGCGCTGGCCGAGGAGATGGAGGAGCTGGACCTGCATTACGGCTCCGTCCTCGGCACCCGCAAGCGCGCCCTGTCGGGGATCGAGCCGCGGGTGGAGGCGGCCAGCGACGAGGCGCGGGACCTGGAGATCGCCGACGCCGTCCGCAATCTGGTCGACCCGCTGGTCTGGCCCGACCTGGTCGAGGATCTGCTGGACGGGCTGGGCAAGGGCTACAGCGCGGTGGAGATCGTGTGGGACACTGGCCGCACGCCCTGGACGCCCGCCCGCTACGAACACCGCGACCCCCGCTGGTTCGTCTACGATCAGGACACCCGGCGCCGCCTGCTGCTGCGCGACGAGGCGGCCCAGTTCGGCATCGAGCTGCCGCCCAACAAGTTCATCGTCCACCAGCCGCGCCTGAAGTCGGGCATCCCCCTGCGCGGCGGGCTGGCCCGGCTGGCGGCCTGGACCTTCATGTTCAAGCACTACACGGTGCTGGACTGGGTGCAGTTCTGCGAAACCTACGGGATGCCCATCCGCATCGGTCGGTATGGCCCCGGTGCCAGTGACGCTGATTTGCGCGTGCTGCGCCAAGCCGTCATGGCTTTGGCGCGGGATGCCGCCGCCCTGCTGCCCGACAGCATGCGGATCGAGTTCGAGGCAATCGCGGCGAGCGGGGCCGGCTGGGAGGTGTTCCAGCGGCTGGCCGAGTACCTGGACAAGCAGGTCAGCAAGGCCGTACTCGGCCAGACCATGACGGCCGACGACGGCGCCAGCATGGCGCAGGCGAAGGTGCACAACGAGGTCCGCCTGGACATCCTGCGCGCTGACGCCCGCCAGATCAGCGCCACCCTCAACCGCGACCTGGTCCGCGTCTATGTCGACCTGAACTTCGGCCCGCCGCCCAACGGCTATCCTTTGCTGCTGCACCCGGTGCTGGAGCCCGAGGACATCAAGCTGTTGGTGGAGGCGTTGAAGACGCTGGTGCCGATGGGGCTGGAGGTCGAGGCGTCGGTGGTGCGCGACAAGCTGGGGCTGCCCGATCCGCCGCCGGCCGACCAGCGCGGCCCGGAGGTGCGGTTGCTGCACCCGCCGGCCCAAGCCCCGATGCCCGCCGCGCCTCCGGCGTCGGAGGATGGCGGAACCGGAACCGCCGCCAACCGGGAGTGCCCGGGCTGCGGCGCGCGGGCGCTGAGCCGCGAGGATGCCGACCCCCTCGACGCGCTGGTGGAGGAGGCGCTGGAGGGCTGGCGGCCGGCGCTGGCCCCCATCGTGGACCCCGCCGTCCAGGCCATCCAGTCGGCCGGCAGCTATGAGGAGGCGCTGGCGCTGCTGCCCGGGCTGGTGGAGCGGATGGACGCCGACGCGCTGATGCGGTCGCTGGCCCGGGCCACCTTCCTGGCCCGCGCCGCCGGCGATGCCGGCGGCACCGATGGTGTGCGCGCGGAGCGCGCCGCCGGCGATGCCGGCGAATGACCGGCTACAGCGAAAAGCCGGGCTACCGCTTTCCCACCGGCCCCGATCCGGATGCCTTGGCCTACCTGAAGGCCAAGGGATGGGCGCCGGCCTGGTCGTACAAGGACGTGTGGGGCGAGGAGCACGCCTTCGCCTTCACGGTGGCCAAGGCCACCCGGATGGACGTGCTGCGCGCCATCCGCGAGGAGCTGGAGCGCGCGCAGGCGGAGGGCCTGCCCTTCGCGGCGTTCCAGCGGCGTCTGGCGCCGCGCCTTCAGGAGCTGGGCTGGTGGGGCGAGGGCGAAGTGCCGGACCCCAAGGCCGGCGGGGCGATGCGGACGGGTCCGCTCGGCAGCCCGCGGCGCCTGAAGACGATCTATGACGCCAATGTCCGGACCGCGCACGCGGCCGGCCAATGGTCGCGGATCGAACGGACCAAGGCGGCCTTGCCCTATCTGCGTTACGGGCTGGGGCCGTCCGAGCGCCACCGGCCCGAGCACGCCGCCAAGGCGGGCGTGCTGCTGCCGGTCGATGATCCCTTCTGGCGGCGTTGGTTTCCGCCGAACGGCTGGGGCTGCAAGTGCCGGGTGCGCCAGGTGTCGGCCGCGGAGGCGCGGCGCCGGGGCTGGACGGTGTCGGCCGCGCCGGAGGTGCCGACGCGCCCCTGGACCAACGACCGCACCGGCCAGACCATTCAGGTGCCGGTCGGCATCGATCCAGGCTGGGACACCAACCCGGGCCTGACGCGCCGCCGCAACCTGGACCGCCTGACGGTGGACAAGCTGCGCGAGGCGCCGCCCGACCTGGCCCGCGCCGCCATCGCCGACATGGTGGCCAGCCCCCGCTTCGCCGAATGGCTGGACCGGCCGCAGGGATGGTTCCCGGTGGCGCGGCTGTCCGACGCGGTGGCGGCGGCGATCGGCGCCAGCAACCCGGTCGCCGTCCTGTCGGACGACACCATGAGGAAGCAGAAGGGGGAATTGCCGGGAAAGCCCGGGCATCCCGAGCTGACCGTGGAGGAATACCGGAAGCTGCCCTATCTCGGCGCCGACCCGGAGCTGGTTGTGAAGGACGAGGAAACCGTCGCGGCCTATGTCTGGCGGGACGGCCGGCTCTACAAGGCCGCCGTCAAGCGGACCAAGTCCGGCGAAGCCACCTTCCTGGCCAGCTTCACCCGCGTCAACGACGCGCGCCTCCTGGACCGGCTGCGCCAGCGGGCAAAGGGCATCCTCTTCGACAAGGCGGCCAAGGGATGAAGGGTGAAGGGTGAAGGGTGGCGCACGGTGGGGCCTCGCATTGAACCCCACATGTCGCTCCGGCGGTTTGACCCGCTGTGCTACGGCCGCGAGAATATCACCGTGTCGCGTGCGCCGGCCTCGACTATAGCATCGCGCAGGACGCTCCGCCACCGGTGCGGGATGACTGGCGCGGGTCCTACCTCCTTCGGGCGGGGCAGAGCCCCTTAAGAGCCCTCTTAAGCGCTCTTACGGGCTATCCGGCTGGGGATGGACGGAGCACCGGCGCCGGCCTATGGTCGGCGGACGGAACGGCGGCCCATGCCGCCTCCCTGACAGGTGTCAGGGTGTTGGGCCGGGGCGCGATCGGACAGGGTGGCGGGACCGCACACCAGCCCCGATCCGCCGATGGCCGCCCCCCGCGACGTTCCCTCCGACAGCACCCGACGCGCCCTGTGCTTCGAGCTGCCCGCCGCCGGCGGACCGGCGCCGGAGTGGATCACGTTGCTGCCGGCCGGCCCCGAGATCGCGGGCCTGGATGGCCGGCGCTGGACCAATCCCGACCCGGCCCGCGTGGTGGACGCCTTCCGCGCCCGCGGCGTCGACCTGGTGGTCGACTGGGAGCACGGCAGCGAGACCCGCTCGCTCGCCGGCGAGCGCAGCCCGGCCGCCGGCTGGGTGCAGGAGCTGGAGCTGCGCGACGGCGCCGTGTGGGGGCGCGTCGTCTGGACGGACCGGGGCCGCGCCGACGTGGAGAGCGGCGCCTACCGCTATCTCAGCCCCAGCTTCGATTTCAGCCGCGCCACCAACGAGATCGTCCGGCTGACGTCGGTGGGTCTGGTGCACGCCCCCAACCTGTCGGCGCTGCCGGCACTCAACCGCGAAGAGGACTCCATGGACCTGAAGGCCCTGTGCCGGGCGCTCGGGCTGGCGGAGACCGCGACCATGGACGAGGTCCTGGCCGCGGTCCACCGGCAGAAGACCGATCTGGCGACCGCCGCCAACCGGGCGGAGACGCCCGACATCGCCCGCTTCGTGCCGCGGGCGGATTACGACGCGGCGCTGGCCCGCGCGGCCAACGCCGAAAAGCGGCTGGCCGAGACCGAGACCGAACGCCTGAAGGCCGAGATCGAGGGCCTGATCGACCAGGGCAGGCAGGCCGGTCAGATCAGCCCGGCGACCGAGGGTTTCTACCGCGCCCAGTGCCGGGACCGGACGGGGGTCGACCAGCTGCGCGCCTTCCTGAAGGCCGCCCCCAAGGTGCTCGATCCCGCGCCCTCCGTCACCGCCAACGCCAGGCCGCCGGCCGCCGCCGGCGCGCTGTCGGAGGAGGACCGCGCGGTCTGCCGCCAGATGGGTTTCACCGAGGCCGCGTTCCTGGCGTTCCGGGAGGGCCGGTGACATGGCCGCCCTGACCGCCGGAAGGCGGACCCCGCGCCGCAACGGCGACCGCGTGTCCCACCCGCTGGCCGCCGGCGCCGCCGTCTTCGGCGGCGGGCTCGTCTGCCTGGACGCATCCGGCTGGCTGGTGCCCGGCGCCGCCGCGACCGGCCTGACCTGCGTCGGCGTGGCGGCCGAGACCGTCAGCAACGCCGGCGGGGCCGCCGGCGCCGCCCGCGCCGACGTGGACCGCTACGGCGCCCACCGCTTCGACAACGATGCGGCCGATCCGGTCGGGCGGACCCGCATCGGCAAGCCGGCCTACATGGTCGACGACCACACGCTGGCGGCCACGGCGGGCAACGACGGCGGAAACCCCACCCGCAGCGCCGCCGGCACCGTCATCGACGTCGACGCCGACGGCGTCTGGATCACCTTCTGAGGAGCGCATCCCCAATGCCCCGCGTGATCACCACCGCCCTGCTGGCCAGCGCCAGCCAGGGCTTCCAGATGGCCTTCAACGCCGGTGTCGAGGCCGTCGAGCGCAGCTGGCCGATGATCGCCATGGAGGTGCCCTCCTATGGCCGTTCCGAGATCTATCCCTGGCTGAAGAACCTGCCCGGCACCCGCGAATGGATCGGCGAGCGTTTCATCAACCAGCTTGAGGCCACCGGCTTCGAGGTGGTCAACCGGACCTTCGAGGACACCTACGGCGTCCGGCGCACCGACATCGAGGACGACCGCCTCAACATCTACAAGCCGGCCTTCCAGATGCTCGGCGAGGCGGCGGCCGAGACGCCGGACGAGCTGGTGTGGAGCCTGCTGCCGGCCGGCTTCGACACCGTCACCTGGGACGGCCAGTATTTCTTCGACACCGACCATCCGGTGCTGAACAGGGCCGGCGAGGTCGTGTCGGTGTCCAACTTCGGCGGCGGCAGCGGCGCGCCCTGGTACCTGATCAGCACCCGGCGGGTGCGCAAGCCCTTCATTTTCCAGCGGCGGACGGAGGTGGAGTTCGCCAAGCAGGACCAGCCCAACGACGAGTCGGTGTTCATGCGCGACGAGCACCTGTACGGCGTCCGCCTGCGCTGCGCCGCCGCCTACGGCTTCTGGCAGATGGCCTACGCCAGCCGCCAGCCGCTCACTCCCGTCAGCTTCGACGCCGCCTACGACGCCATGTGCGCCATCACGGGCGATTACGGCCGGGCGCTGGCCAACAAGCCCGACCTGCTGGTGGTGCCGCAGAGCCTGCGGACCAAGGCCAACGAGGTGGTGGTCGTGTCGCGCCTGGCCAACGGCGCCGACAACCCCAACCAGGGGATCGTCAAGGTCCACGTCGAGCAGCGGCTGTAAGGAGGTCCCCATGAGCGAGACGAAAACGCCCGGCAAGGCGGCCGGCAAGGCCCCGGCCGCGGGGATGGAGGAGCGGCAAATCCGCATCGTGGCCCGCCGCGACGGGTTCCGGCGCTGCGGCGTCGCCCACAGCGCGGCGCCCGCCTTCCACCCCTGCGACCGCTTCACCGCCGACGAGCTGGAGCGGCTGCGCGCCGACCCGATGCTGATCGTGGACGTGGTGGACGGGGCCGGCCGGCTGGCGGCCGGCCCCGTGCAGGACGCGCCGTCGCCCTGATCCGGAGGCCCCCGCCATGTACGCGACGCTCCAGGACCTGATCGACCGCTACGGCCACGACGAGCTGGTGCAGCTGACCGACCGCGGCGACACGCCCGCCGGCGGGGTCGACGCCACCGTGGCGGAGCGCGCGCTGGACGACGCGCGGCAGATGGTCGACGGCTGCGTGGCCGGCCGCTACCAGGTGCCGCTGTCGCCCGTGCCCGCCCTGATCCGGCGGATCACCTGCGACCTGGCGCGCTTCTACCTGCACGCGGACGAGCCGACCGAGACCGTCAGGGACGCCTACAAGGAGGCCGTGCGCCTGCTGGACCGGATCGCGGGCGGCGCCATGCAGCTCCAGTCCGCCGGCGTCGCCGCGCCGGCCGGAACCGGATCGGCGGCGGCCTTCATCGCCGGCGCCGATGGACCGATGTTCGGCCGCCGGCCGGGAGGCCGCTGATGGCCGGCGCGCGCATCGAGGTCGCGGGATCGGAGCGGGTGCGCCGGCGGCTGGCGGCGCTGGCGGCCGGGATCGCCGACCGGCGCCCGCTGCTGGATATGCTGGGCGGCGTGGTGGAGAGCCAGACCCGCCGGCGCCTGGAGCAGGACAAGGAAGGGCCGGACGGCGAGCCCTGGCCGGACTGGTCGCCGGCCTACGCCGCGACCCGCCGCGGCGGCCATCACCTGCTGGAGAGCGAGGGGATGCTGATCGACAGCGTCCATTGCATGGCCGCGGGCGACACGGTCGAGGTCGGGTCGGGCCTCGTCTACGCCGCCATCCACCAGTTCGGCGGGGCCGAGGCCGGACGGCCGGGCATCCCCGCCCGCCCATGGCTGGGCATCGGCGACGACGACGCCGAGGAGATCGGGGAGGTGCTGGGCGACTGGCTGGGGAGTGCCGCCGCATGATCCTGGAGATCGAGACCGCCATCGTCGGGCGCCTGGCCGCCGCCATGCCGGGCATCCGGGTCGAGGCATTCCCGGAGAAGCCCGAGGAGTACACGCTGAAGCACGCGCGCGGCGCGGTGCTGGTCGGCTACGGGCGGTCGGCCTACGGCAAGCCGGAGGCGCTGGGCGCCATCGTCCAGGAGCGGCGGCTGGAGTTCGACATCACGATCCTGGCCCGGGACCTGCGCGAGCACGGCGGGGCCTACGGCTACCTGGACGCGGCGCGCGTGGCGCTGACCGGGTTCCGGCCGGCCGGCGCCCGCAAGCTGCACCCGGTCCGCGACCGCTTCCTGGGCGTGCGCGGCGGCGTCTGGCGCTACGCCATCACCATGGCGACCGCCGCCCCGGCGATGGAGGCGGACGAGGCCGGACAGCCCGTCCTGCTGAGGCGGCTGACCCTGGCCGATCCCCTCGCCGGCCCGGACGAAACCACGGTCATCGAGAAGGAGTCCCCGTGACGCGCTACCGCTACACCGGCCCGCCATCGGGCGCGACCATTTCCGGCCGCGAGCTGCTGCTGTTCCCCGGCGGCACCGTGGAGCTGGAGCCCGGCCACGACTACACCCGCACCCTGCTCGCCCAGGGCCTCCTGACGGACGCCCCGGCGCCCGCCCCGACCCCACGCGCCAGGAAGGAGCCCGCCTGATGGCCGCGAATTTCCTGCACGGCGTCGAGACCATCGAGCTGACGGCCGGCGCCCGCCCGGTGCGGGCGGTCAAGACCGCCGTGATCGGCCTGGTCGGCACCGCGCCCGTCCACCAGCTCGATCCCGCCGACGCCAGGGTCAACCAGCCCTTCCTGGTGCTGTCCGACCGCGACGCCGCGGCCTGCGGCGGCCCGGCATTGCCCGGCTACACCATCCCGCAGGCACTGGACGCGGTCTTCGACCAGGGCCGCGGCACGGTGATCGTCGTCAACGTGTTCGACCCCGCCGTCCACAGGACGGCCGTCGCCGCCGAGGCGGTGACGCTGGGCACCGACGGCACCGCGCGGCTCGCCCACGGCGACGTCATCCAGGCGACGGTCAAGAGCCAGGACGGCACCACGACCCACGCCGCCGGCACCGATTACCGGCTGGACCGGGTGACGGGCACGATCACGCGCCTGACGGCCGGCGCCATCGCCGCCGGCGCCGGCCTGACCGTCGACTACACCTACGGCGACCCGTCCAAGGTCACCGCTGGCGACATCATCGGCAGCGTCGACGTGGCGGGCAACCGGCTGGGCATGCAGGCCCTGCTGAACAGCTACAACCTGTTCGGCATGTTCCCGAAGATCCTGATCGCGCCGGTCTACTGCACCCAGCGTTCCGTGGCGGCCGAGCTGGAGGTGCTGGCGGCGGCGTCGAAGTGCCGGGCCATCGCGCTGGTCGACGCGCCGATCGGCACCACCCGCGACCAGGCGATCACCGGGCGCGGCCCCGGCGGCGCCATCAACTTCGGCTTCTCGTCCGAGCGCGTGGTGCTGTGCTACCCGCACCTGAAGGTCCACGACCCCGCGACCGACAGCACCCGACTGGAGCCGTACAGCCAGCGTCTGGCCGGCGTGATCGCGGCGACCGACGACGAGTTCGGCTACTGGTTCAGCCCGTCCAACAAGGTGATCAAGGGCATCGTCGGGGCCGAGCGCGACCTGTCGGCGATGATCAACGACCCGGCGTCGGACGTGAACCTGCTGAACGAGGCGGGCATCGTCACGCTGTTCAACAGCTTCGGGACGGGGTTGCGGACCTGGGGCAACCGGTCGAGCGCCTGGCCGGCCTCGACCGCGCAGGGCAACTTCATCCAGACCCGGCGGACCGCCGACATGGTCCACGAGAGCCTGGAGTACGCCATGCTCCAGTTCATCGACCGCCCGATCACCGACGCGCTGATCGACGCCATCGTGGAGACGGGCAACGCCTTCATCCGCACGCTGATCGGCCGTGGCGCCCTGACCATCGGCAGCCGGGCCGAGTTCAACAAGGACAAGAACCCGCCGACCGGGCTGGCGGCCGGGCATCTGACCTTCGACCTGATCTTCTGCCCGCCGCCACCGGCGGAGCGGATCACGTTCGAGTCCTTCATCGACATCACCCTGCTCGCCAACCTGGGGGTCCGCTGATGGCCGGGATCGAACTCAACAAGATCTTCAACGCCAACGTCTACCTGGACGGCGCCATGTCGCTGATCGGCCGCGCCGGGGAGATCAGCCTGCCCGAGCTGTCGATGGCAATGGAGGAGCACAAGGGCCTCGGCATGTTCGGCACGCTGGAGCTGCCGGCGGGCCTGGAGGCGATGGAGGCCAAGATCAAGTGGACCGGCTTCTACGCCGACCACCTGCGCGCCGGCGCGAATCCGTTCGAGAGCCACAAGCTCCAGGTCCGGGCCAGCCTGGAGACCTGGACGTCGGAAGGCCGCTCGCGCGAGGTGCCGGTGGTCTGGCACCTGTCCGCCGCCTGGAAGACGGTCAAGCTGGGGCAGCTGAAGCCCCAGGAGAACGGCGAGTTCGATGACGAGCTGGCGGTCAGCTACGTCAAGATGATCCACGACGGACAGCCCGTCCTGGAGATCGATGTCCACAACAACATCTGGGTCGTCGGCGGGCGGGATGTCCTGTCCAGCTGGCGCCAGAACATCGGAGGCTGACGCCATGACGCAGCAAGGCAGCGAGCGCACCATCGACCTGCCCTCCGGCAAGGTCGCCGCCATCCGCAAGGCTTACGGCCGTGATCTGGTCCAGGCCGCGCGCATGGCCGGGGGCGGCGACGGCATCAAGCTCACCTTCGGCATCATCGCCACCGTCACCCGGATCGACGGCGCGCCGATCGTGATCGAGGACGTGGAGGCGCTGGAGCTGATGGACGTCATGACGCTGATGGGGGCGGTGGTGGGAAACGCCGTCTCCTTGACGGGCAGCATTTCGCTGCCCTCCGGATCGATGGCGGGTTCGCCCACGCCGAGCTGATGGCGATGGGCTGGGACGAGCTGGTCCATGAAGCGGTGGCGCTGGCGGAGTATGCCCGGCGCCGCAAGGCCGCACGGGACGCGGCGGGCAAACGGCGATAAGGCGGCTTTCGCGGTGACATCACCCCTCAACGTCGCGGTCATCCTCAGCCTGGTCGACCAGCTGACCGGACCGCTCCGGACCGCG
>JAEZHQ010000209.1 GCA_023416455.1 Pseudomonadota bacterium
GGCCGCGGCCAAGGCGCCCGAGCCCGCCCGGCCGCGCGCCGGCGGCAACGGCGCCGAGCACGCCGGGCTGACCAGCCACACCATCCGCGTCGACCTCGACAAGATCGACCGGCTGGTCAACATGGTCGGCGAGATGGTCATCACCCAGGCGATGATCGCCGAGCACGTCCGCGAGCTGCCCCAGGGCGAGTTCCAGGAGCTTCTGGAGGGGCTGGAGCAGCTGGCCCAGCACACCCGCGAGCTGCGCGAGAGCGTCATGTCGATCCGCGCCCAGCCGGTGTCGAGCGTCTTCTCCCGCATGCCCCGGCTGGTCCGCGAATGCTCCGCCGCCACCGGCAAGGAGGTCCAGCTCGTCACCTCGGGCGAGACGACCGAGGTGGACAAGACGGTGGTCGAGAACCTCGTCGACCCGCTGACCCACATGATCCGCAACTCCATCGACCACGGGCTGGAAGGGCCGGAGGAGCGCGAGCGCATCGGCAAGCCGCGGGCCGGCACCGTGCATCTGTCGGCCCAGCACCGGTCGGGCCGCATCGTCATCGAGATCACCGACGACGGCCGCGGCATCAACCGCCCCAAGGTGCTGTCCAAGGCCATCGAGAAGGGGCTGGTGCAGCCGGGCGCCAGCCTGTCCGACGAGGAGATCGACAACCTCATCTTCCTGCCCGGCTTCTCCACGGCGGACCAGGTGTCGAACCTGTCGGGGCGCGGGGTCGGCATGGACGTGGTGCGGCGGAACATCACCTCGCTCGGCGGGCGCATCGGCGTCTACTCGACCCCGGGCGAGGGCTCGCGCTTCGTGCTGTCGCTGCCGCTGACGCTGGCGGTGCTCGACGGCATGGTGATCTCGGTGGGCGAGGAGCGCTTCGTCCTGCCGCTGACCAACATCGTGGAGAGCCTGCGGCCCAAGCCGGCCGACCTGCACGGGCTGGTCGGCAAGTGCGACGTGATGATGGCCCGCGGCGAGTATGTGCGGCTGGTCTACCTGCACCAGCTCTTCGGCATCCCCAAGGCGGCCACCGACCCCACCCGGGCGCTGGTCGTGCTGGTCGAGACCGAGGACGGCGCGCGGCTCGGCCTCGTCGTCGACGAGGTGCTGGGCCAGCAGCAGGTCGTCATCAAGAGCCTGGAGGCCAACTTCCGCCGCCTCGACGGCGTGGCCGCGGCGACCATCCTGGGCGACGGGCGGGTCGCCCTGATCCTCGACGTCGCCGGCCTGCGCGAGATGAGCCGGCACCATGAATCCGGGTCCAAGCGGCCGCCTCCGGTGGCCGCCCTGCCCGCCCCCGCACTCGAACCGGTCTGAGGCCACAGCGATGAGCACTTCCACCGCGCTCGCCACCGTCGGAGCCGCCCGCACCGACGCCATGTCCGTCAACGGCTCCGAGGAGCAGTACGTCACCTTCACGGTCGGCGACGAGGAGTACGGGGTCAACATCCTGTCGGTGCGCGAGATCCGCGGCTGGACGCCGGAAAGCCGGCTGCCCAACCTTCCCGACTACGTGCGGGGCGTCATCAACCTGCGCGGCATCATCATCCCCATCTTCGACCTGCGCGCCCGCTTCGGCGGCGGCGCCACCACGGTGACCAAGCGCCACGTGGTGGTGGTGATCCAGGTCGGCGAGCGCACGCGCGGCATCCTGGTCGACGCCATCTCCGACATCCTGGCCATCGGCCAGGACAGCATCAAGCCGCCGCCCGACGTCGACAGCGGCATGGTCGACGCCGAGTATCTGAGCGGCCTCTACACCGCCGAGAGCCGGATGGTCACCCTGCTCAACGTGGAGAAGCTGTTCGCCGCCGACAACGCCGACGCCGACGCCGGCCGTCCCCTGCCGGCGCTGGAAAGGGCCTCCTGACGACCGGGCTTCACCCATGCCCACACACAGGCTAAGGTTTTAGACAGCCGCTCGGACAAGGCCAAAAGGAGGTGCGCATGGCACAGGAAGCCGGGACGTCCACACCGTGGGCGTGGGTGTCGAACATGGGCATTTCCAAGCGTCTCTGGCTCGCCTTCGGCCTGCTGCTGGTCCTTCTGGTGGCCCAGGTCGGCGCCGGAATGCTCAGCGTCCGCAACCTGAACGCAAGCGTCGATTCGGTGCTCGCCTCCTCCGAGCTGGCCGTCTTCACCAAGGATCTCGAAGTCCGCCTCGCCAACCAGCGCCTCCAGGGCCGCGAGTACCTGTTCACCGGCGACCCGCGGGTGCTCGACCGCCAGCGTGCCCTGCGCGCGGAGTTCGAACAGGTCGTGGCCGCCCGCAAGGCGGTCATCGAGGCGTCCGGCCACACCGCCCGCTTCGCCGAGCTGTCCCGCCTGCACACCGCCTATCACGAGATGTTCGAGTCGGTGCGGGTGCTGCGCGAGCGCTACGACGCCACCATCCGCCAGCGCATGGACCCCCTCGGCGAGGCGATCACCGACACGCTGGCGACGGTCGTGGAGAGCGCCGCCGCCGCCGGGGAGAAGGATCTGGCGCTGGCCGCCGAGGAGGCGGAGAAGCACTGGGTGCTGACCCGCTTCCACGCCACCCGCCACCTTGCCCAGAAGGACGCCGCGGCGCCGGCGCTGATGGAGGAGCACCTGACCCGGATGCTGGAGGGCGTCCGCCGGGTCTCGGCCCTGCTCAACGACCCCGCCCTGATCCACCTCCTGCGCGAGGTCGAGGAGCACGCCCCCGACTACCGCACCGCCTTCAAGGACACCGTGACCCTCGACCAGGACATCGACCGCGAGCGCAACGAGGTGGTCGCCAAGGTCGTCGGCCGGCTGTACGAGACGCTGGCCGGCATCATCGCCGCCGTCCACGCCGACCAGCAGGCGATGGAGCGGGAGGCCGAGGAGGAGGTGAGCAACAGCCTGCTCCTGGCGGCCGTCATCGGCGCGCTGTCGCTTCTGCTCGGCGCGCTCGCCGCCCGCGGCATCGCCGCCTCCATCACCGGGCCGGTCAACGGCATCCGCAAGGTCATGACCGACCTGACCGACGGCCACCTGGACGTGACGGTCCCCCACACCGCGGCCCGGGACGAGCTGGGCGAGATGGCCCGCGCCGTCGCCGCCTTCAAGGACGAGGCGGTGACGGCGGCGCGCTCGCGCATCGCGCTCGACCGCGTGTCGGCCGGGGTGATGATGGCCGACGCCGACGGCGTGATCACCTATTGCAACACCTCCATCACGGCGCTGTTCACGACCGCCGAGGCCGACCTGAGGGCGGCGGCGCCGTCCTTCGACGCCGGTTCCCTGATCGGCCGCAACTTCGACATCTTCCACAAGGACCCGGCGCACCAGCGCCGCATCGTCTCCGGCCTCGCCGGACCCCACCGGAGCACCATCAAGGCCGGCCGGCGCAGCTTCGAGGTCACCGCCAACCCGGTCATCGGCCGCCACGGCGAGCGGCTCGGCACCGTGATCGAATGGCGCGATCTGACCGACGAGCTGGCCACCGAGGCGGAGATCGCCGGGATCGTGGAGAGCGCGGTGCGCGGCGACTTCACGCGGCGCGTCTCGCTGGAGGGCAAGGCGGGCTTCTTCCGCCTGGTCGGCGACGGCATCAACCAGCTGGCCGAGAACGTCTCGGGCGTCACCGAGGAACTGGCCTCGATGCTGGGCTCGCTGTCGCGGGGCGACCTGTCGCGCCGGATCGACCGCTCCTACGAGGGCGTGTTCCAGCGCCTGAAGGATGATTTCAACAGCACCGCCGACACGCTGTCGGACATCGTCCGCCGCATCAACGGCGCCGCCGAGGCGATCGCGCTGTCCAGCCGCGAGGTCGCCGACGGCAGCCTCGACCTGTCGGAGCGCACCGAGCAGCAGGCATCCTCGCTGGAGGAGACCGCGGCCAGCATGGAGCAGCTGGCGGCCACCGTCCGCTCCAACGCCGACAACGCCCAGCGCGTCAACAGCTTCGCCGACAGCGCACGGGCCGCCGCCGAGCGCGGCGGCCAAGTCGCCGCCGACGCGGTCGAGGCGATGCGCGGGATCGAGCGCTCCTCGCAGAAGATCTCGGACATCATCGGGGTGATCGACGAGATCGCCTTCCAGACCACCCTCCTGGCGCTGAACGCGGCGGTGGAGGCGGCGCGGGCCGGCGACGCCGGGCGGGGCTTCGCGGTGGTCGCCCAGGAGGTGCGCAACCTGGCCCAGCGCTCGGCCCAGGCGTCGAAGGAGATCAAG
>JAEZHQ010000269.1 GCA_023416455.1 Pseudomonadota bacterium
GCGCCGCTCCTCCAGCAGCGGCGCCAGCCGGTCAAGCGCCCGCGCCGACCCGGCGGCGAGGCGCTCCACCCGATCGGGCGCGAACAGGCCGGGATGCCGGCACAGGTCGGCGAGGTTGCCCTCAACCACCGCCCGCATTGCCGCCGCGCCGCCGCCCTCCGGCCGCACCGCCGCGCCGTCGTGGAAGGCGGCGACGGCATCGGCAAGCGCGCGCATCGTCTCCGCCGTCAGCCGCCCCGCGTCGGCCAGCCGCTCGAACAGCGCGTCCGCTGGGAAGCGCCGCATCACCACCACCCAGTCGAGCACCGCCCCCGCGCCCCCCAGCGCCAGCGTCCCGTCGTCCCCCCGCACCACCGGCAGCACGTCCCGGTACAGCGAAGGCGCCGTGCGCCGGTTCAGCGCCAGCTCCGCCCGGCAGGCGGCCTGCCGCTTCCCGGCCGTCGAGAAGTCCAGATAGGGGTAGCGCACCGCGCGCTTCAGCTTGCAGGCCCGGTCGCCGGCCAGGAAGACGATGGCGGCGTGGGTGTCGATGCGCTCCACCGCGGCCCCGCCGTGGGTGCGGGGATCGCCGAGGAACGCGATCACGTCCCGCTGCGCGGGATCCGGTCCGGCGGGGTCCGCGGGGTCGTGCTGCATGGCGGCATGCTAGCACATCCCAACCGGCAAAAACTCGCCCGAAGGGATGAGTGCGGCGTTGACACCCTGCCGCCTCCCGAACCATCGTCATTTTGCCGCACCGCACCAACCAGGGATGTCCGGGAATGACCGAGGCCGACGCGAAGCCCGTCCGCAACCGCCGCGCCGCCGCACCGGACGCTTCCTCCCCAACCAGCCCCGCCCGCACCGCGCCGCCGCCGGTGGCGGCGCTGCCCGGCGACCGGCCGCTGCTGGCCCCGCACGCGACCCGCTTTCCGGTGGCGCGCGACGTGAAGCCGGCGGAACTGGTCGCCGACCTCGCCGGCTGCCTCGACCGCTTCACCCGCGCCGCGGAGGAGGACCCCTTCTCCAACCCCGTGCTGCACCTCGCCCTGGAGGTCACCCGGCGGCTGGAGAGCGGGGCCATGGATTTCGGCGCCGTCGAGCAGGTGATCCAGTATCTCGGGGCCGAGGGCTTCCTCGGCCGCGCCGAGCGCCTCGGCCGCCGCCTCGGCGAGACCGCTCCGGAGGCCAACACCGAGCGGCTGCGCGGCCTGATCCGCGCCCTCGCCGTCCCCGACGGGGCCGCCGGGCCGGTCGGCTTCGACGCCTTCCGCCGCGCCGTCGAGCGCGAGGTCTACGGCATCGTCATCACCGCCCACCCCACCTTCAACCTGTCGGGCGAACTGGCCTCCATCCTCACCTGCCTGGCCACCGGGCGCGGCGCCGACGGCAGGCCGCTGAACGGCGAGGCCCATGCCGCCCTGATCCGCCGCATGGCGGCGAGCGAGCTGCGTCCCGACGAGGCCCTCACCCTGGCCCGCGAGCACGAGCTGTCGCTGGCCGCCATCGCCAACATCCAGGCGGCGCTGCGCCGCGTCTACGCGCTGGTCTACGACGTGGCGGCGGAGGTCTACCCCGACCGCTGGACCGAGCTGACGCCGTCGCTGATCACGGTGGCGAGCTGGGTCGGCTACGACCTCGACGGCCGCTCCGACATCAAGTGGACCGACACGCTGCACAAACGCCTGAAGGTCCAGGCCCAGCAGCTCCGCCACTACCTGGCCGAGGTGCAGGCGATCCGCGCCGCCTCCCCCGCCGACGAGGAGCTGCGCCACACGCTGGAGCAGATCGAGAGCCGGCTGGCGCTGGCCATCCACGAGGCGACGGACGAGATCGCCGTCTTCTCCGCCAACGACCCCAGCGACGGCGACGCCGACCGGCGCATCCAGCGCATCTCCCGGCGCATGCACGACGGCCAGCCCTACCGGCTGACCGACGCCGCCCTGCTGGTGGAGCGCATCAACCGCGCCATCCGCCTGCTGTGCCCGGCCGGGGCGGCGGGCGACGCGACGGTGCGGCGGCTGTGCGTTCTGCGGGCGGAGCTGGCGACCTTCGGGCTCGGCATGGCGCACACCCACGTGCGCATCAACGCCACCCAGCTCCACAACGCCATCCGCAAGGCGGTGGGGCTGGAGACGTCGCCCGACGACCCGCGCTCCCGCCAGTCCCTGCTGGAGCGGGTCTCCCACCTGCTCGAAACGGTGGAGCCGGTCACCATCAACTTCGGCTCGCTCATCACCGAGCGCACCTCGGCCAAGCGCCTTTTCATGATCGTGGCGCAGATGCTGAAGTACGCGGACTCCACCACCCCCGTCCGCTTCCTGATCGCCGAGAGCGAGGCGGCCTTCACGGTGCTGACCGCGCTCTACTACGCCCGGCTGTTCGGCATCGCCGACCGCCTCGACATCTCCCCCCTGTTCGAGACGGAACGCGCGCTGGAGGCCGGCAGCCGGGTCATCGACACGCTGCTGGAGAACCCGCACTACCGCGCCTATGTGGAGCGGCGCGGCCGGCTGTGCATCCAGACCGGCTATTCGGACGCCGGCCGCTACCTGGGCCAGACGCCGGCCGCCGCCAGCATCGAGCGCCTGCGCAACCGCGTCGCCCGCCTGTTCCGCAAGCACGGCCTGCGCGACGTCCAGCTCGTCGTGTTCGACACCCATGGCGAGTCGATCGGCCGCGGCTCCCACCCCGGCAGCCTGACCGAGCGGCTGTCCTACGTCACGCCGCCGGCCTGGCTGCGGACGCTGGCCGCCCAGGGCATCGACTTCAAGCAGGAGGTCAGCTTCCAGGGCGGCGACGGCTACCTGCCCTTCACCACCGAGGCGGCCGCCTTCGCCGTCGTCACCCGCATCCTGGAATACATGCTGGGGGCGCGGCCGGACGGGGAAGACCCCTTCTACGACGAGAACGACTACATCACGGAATTCTTCACCACGGTGAAGGAGTTCCAGGTCTCGCTGGTGCGCGACCCCAACTACGCGGTGATGCTGAACGCCTTCGGCGGCGGCCTGCTCCCCCCCTCGGGAAGCCGCGCCACCAAGCGCCAGCATGACGGCGGCTCGGAGAGCGTGGACCAGATGAACGTGGGGCAGACCCGCGCCATCCCGCACAACGCCATCCTCCAGCAGCTCGGCCTGCCGGCCAACGCCATCGGCGGCGTGGGGGCCGCCATCGACAAGGATCCGGCGCGCTACGCCCTGCTCTACCGCCGCTCCGCCCGCTTCCGGCAGCTCATGGGCATCGTCGAGTACGGCGCCGCCATCACCGACCCGGACGTGCTGCGGGCCTATGTGGACATGCTGGATCCCGGCCTCTGGCTGGTCCTGGCCGCCAAGGCCGCCGACCGCGGCCGGGCCGAGGAGATGCGCCGTCTCGCCGGCTATCTGGAGGACAACCAGACCCACGTCCGCCAGACGCGCATCCTGCGCAAGCTCTACGCCGACCTCACCATCCTGCGCGACGGGCTGGCGGCCACCGGCCCCGGCACCGGCGCGCTGGTGACGGCGCAGACCCGGACCGGCCTGCGCCTGCTGCACGCCCTGCGGCTGGCCCTGATCCACGAGCTGTACCGCCTGGCCACCCACATCCCGGAATTCTCCAGCCAGCATTCCACGACGCGCGAGCGGGTGATCGCCCGCATCCTGCACCTCGACATCCCGACGGCGGTGGCGCAGCTGAAGGTGATCTTCCCGGCCACCACCGACGCCGCGCTCGACGGCGACTTCGGCGAGTCGGCGACCTACGTCAGCGACGAAAGCCAGAACTACCACCAGGAGAACGAGCGGCTGTTCCGTCCGATGACCGGCCTCTACGACCTGATCACCCGCATCGGCACCGCGGTAACCCAGCGCATCGGATTTTTCGGGTGAGGCCGGGGGCGGGAAAAGGGGTAGCCCCTCCCCGGTTGACGGGGGGCGGCGGCGTCACGAAATCATGGGAAAGGCACCGGCCGGCGCCGCCGGCACAAAAGGCTGTGCGACAAGGGGTAGCGCGGACACGTCCTTGCTCAATCGACCTTGCGTGTCCTTATTGACGGATTTGTAACGTTTCCGGCCCATCGTGGCCGCCGGCGATGATGCGGGTCCTGGAACGATCGGGAGTGGTGCGGTGAGCCGCTGGTCCTGGTGTCTGGTTGTGATGATGGTGGCCGCTGGCGTTGCCCCCGCGCCCGCGGCGTGGGCGCAGGACAGCCGCTTCCCGGGCGACGTCATCGGCGGCTGGAAGATCGGCGCGCTCGCCTACAGCATGGGCGAGGTGCCGGAAAGCCGGATTTCCGACCTCCACAACAAGGTGCGGATCGGCTCGACCCTGCTGCCCGGGCTGGAGTCCTACGCCGAGGTCAAGCCCTGGGTGGCGCTCGGCCCCGCCTCGGCCGACGGGACCCTGCACGGCATCGGCGGCATCCTGATCGACGTCCCGCTCGGCGCCTTCGTCTTCACCCCCAGCGTCGGCGCCGGGACGCTGCCGCGCGCGCCGCGCGACCCGGGCGCCACCGTGGAGTTCCGCTCCCAGCTCGAACTCGGCTACGAGTTCGAGAACAAGTCGCGCTTCAGCCTGGGCTACAGCCGCATCGACAACAGCGGCCCGGCCGGCGACAGCGCTGCCTCGCCAAACAACATCTTCGGCCTATATTACCGACTTCCTTTCGGCGCCTTCAGCAAGCGGTGACGCGGCGGCGGTGTTTTTTTTGCACTGCACTGTAATGGCCGCCGGCCGCCCGGCGACCCTTTGCCGCGGCCGATGGATGCGGGGACGACAACTCGCCCCTTAACGACATCTTAACAACGCATGGGTCTATTGGCCTTGGGAATACTGCCGGGGAACCAATCATGGCCAAGCGCAAGACCGTCACCGCCGCAACGACCGCGGAGACCACCCTTCCGTCCGCCGAGACCGCGGAGAGCATCGCCACAGACACCGGGGCCGAGATCGTCCTGGGCACCAACTTCACGGTCATCGCCAAGGACGCCAACGCGCTGCTCCACGCCGCCAGCCTGCTGGTCGAGGCCGACACGCCGGAGAAGGCGAGCATCGCGCTGGACCACAACCTGCGCCTCTGGGTGGCCATCAAGACCGTCCTCCAGAACGAGGAGAACACCCTCGACCCCACGGTGAAGGCCAACCTGCGCAACCTCGCCGACTTCGTGTCGACCACCACCATGGAGGCGACGCAGGGCACCATCGAGGCGCGCAAGCTGGTCGCGCTGTCGCGCATCAACTCCCACATCGCCGAGGGGCTTCTGCGCGGCCAGCAGAACCGGATGATCCAGGAGCGCGCCTACGAGATCTGGGAGCAGGAAGGCCGCCCGGACGGCCAGGAGACCGACCACTGGCTGCGCGCCGAGGCCGAGATCGCCGCGATGCTGGGGCAGCGCTGAGCGGGCTTCCCGCACACCCGCCATTCCGCCAGGGCATGCCCACCCGCGTTGCGACAGCGTGACGCGGGCGTCGCCGCTTTGGTAGAGTGGAGCGGTGACCGCCCCTCCGCTTTCCCCCGCCCGCCCGCACATCCGCGAGGACAACACGCCCCTCGGCATCGTCATGATGCTGGGGTCGGTCTTGCTGTTCTCGATCATGAACGTGCTGGTGAAGTCGCTCACCGAAGCCTATCCGGTGGCCGAGGTCACCTTCTTCCGCAACGCCTTCGCGCTGATCCCGGTCGCCGCCGCCATCACCCTCCAGGGCGGCTGGCGCCACAGCCTCCGCACCGCACACCCCTGGGGCCATGTGTGGCGCGCGGTCATCGGGCTGACCTCCATGTCGCTGATGTTCTGGTCCTTCCAGCTGATGCCGCTGGGCGAGGCGGTGGCCCTGAGCTTCACGACGCCGCTGTTCCTGACCGCGCTGTCGGTCCCGCTTCTTGGCGAGAAGGTGGGGAAACATCGCTGGAGCGCGGTGCTCGTCGGTTTCGCCGGCGTTCTGGTGATCCTGCGGCCGAGCGGCGCCACGCTGCTCGCCCCCGGGGCCCTGGTCGGCCTGAGCGCGGCCTTCGGCGTGGCGCTGGCGATGATCGCCATCCGCCAGCTCAGCCGGACCGAACCGCCCAACACCATCGTCTTCTACTTCACCGCCATCACCACCCTGCTGGCCGCACTGCCCCAGCCCTTCGTGTGGGTCACGCCGACCCCGTCCGCGCTGGCCATGCTGGTGGCGACGGGCCTGCTGGGCGGTGCCGCCCAGCTTCTGCTGACACGCGCCTACTCGCTGGCCCCTGCGGCGGTGGTCGCCCCCTTCAACTACGGCACCCTGCTGTTCGCCATCCTGTTCGGCTGGCTGCTGTGGAGCGAGGTTCCCAGGCTCTCCATGGTGGTGGGCGCCTCGGTGGTGGCGCTGAGCGGCCTCTACATCCTCCACCGCGAAACCCGCCGCCGCACCGCTCCCTCCGCCCCGCCGCCGCCCGGCGGGGATTGACGGGCCTCCCTATCCCCGGGTGGTGGACAGGGCGGCCGGGATGCGGCAGAAACGGCCGATGCCCACCTCCCTTCTTCCGGCCTCCCCTTCCCCGACCCCTTCCTCCCCTCCCCTTGGGCCGGCCTCACCGGCCGGCGACGCGGCGCGGCGCCTTCCCGTCGTCGACGCGGCGCGCGGCGTGGCCCTGCTGGCCATGGCGGTCTACCACGCCTGCTGGGACCTGAGCTTCCTCGGGCTGGCCACCTTCGACCTTCTGGGCGACCCGCTGTGGCTGGCCGCGCGCACGGCGATCCTCGGCAGCTTCCTGCTGCTGGCGGGGGTCAGCTTCGTGCTGGCGGCGGACCGGGGCCTCGACCGGCGCCGCTTCCTGGGGCGGCTGGCCCGGCTCGCCGCCGCCGCCGCCGCGGTGTCGGCGGTGTCCTACGCCCTGTTCCCGCAGAGCCCGATCTTCTTCGGGGTGCTGCACCACCTGGCGGTGGCCAGCCTGCTCGGCCTCCTCGTCCTGCGGCTGCCCTGGCCGGCGACGCTGGCGCTCGGGCTTGCGGTGATCGCGGCGGGCCGGACGGTGGCGCTGGCGCCGTTCGACGCGCCCTGGCTGCGCTGGGTCGGGCTGATGACCTTCGCACCGGAGTCCAACGACTATGTGCCGCTGTTCCCCTGGTTCGGCGGCGTGCTGATCGGAATCGCGCTGGGCCGGCTGTGGCTGCCCCGGCTGAAGGCGCCGCCCTCCCGGCCGGGCGCGGTCGGCCGCGGCTTCGCCTGGGCGGGGCGGCACAGCCTCGCCGTCTACCTGATCCACCAGCCCGTCCTGTTCGGCGCGCTGTCTCTGGTGGCGCTGGGCATCGGGGTCGAGGCGCCGGACGTCCGCAACTTCCTGGAAAGCTGCACCGCCAGCTGCGTCCAGTCCGGCGGCGAGGCCGCCCCCTGCACGGCGAGCTGCCGCTGCGTCGCGCAGGAGCTGGACCGTGCCGGCCTGTGGCAGGACTTCCTTGGCGACCGGCTCGACGCCGCCGGCCGCACCGGCTTCCAGGCGACCCTGCTCCGCTGCGGCGAGGCCGGCTGAGCGGCCGGCGGCTCAGGCCCGGCGCCGGCCGACGGTGTCGGCGACGTAGGCGTCGCGCTGGCCGAGCGGCTTCTCGCCGCGCCCGTCCTCCCGGGTGGTGTCGCGGGCGGTCTGATGCTCGATCTCGGCGTTCAGTTCGGCCCCCAGCAGGATCACGTAGGAGGTCAGGTTGAACCACAGCAGCAGGACCACCACGGCGCCCACCGACCCGTAGGTCTCGTTGTAGGTGCCGAAGTTGGACACATAGATCGAGAAGGCGGCCGAGCCGAGCAGCCACAGCGCCGTGGCCAGCGCCGATCCCCAGGTGACCCAGCGCCATTTCGGCTCGCGCCGGTCGGGGGCGTAGCGGTAGAGCGCCGCCAGCGCGATCAAGACAGCCACGGTCAGGATCGGCCAGCGCGCCAGGCTGGCGATCCAGTCGACGGGGGTGCCCCTCAGCCCCAGCAGGCTGATGGCGGCCGGAACGGCGACCACCAAGGCCAGCGTCATGATCATGAAGACAAGCCCGGCAACGGTCAGGGCAAGCGACAGGAAGGCCAGCTTGACGAAGCCGCGCCGCTCCTCCTCGCCGTAGGCGATGTTGAGCGCGGTGATGAGGGAGTTGGTGCCGCGCGACGCGCTCCACAGGGTCAGCAGAAGGCCGAACAGCGCCGCGATGCCCAGGCCCTGGGGCGGTGCCGAGGCGACGCTCTGCGCCTGGTCGTGGATGATCCGGAGCGCGTCCGGGGGCAGCAGCCCGGCAAGCTGCCCGGTCTGCTGCTCGATGCCCGCGGGGTCGGCGACGAGGCCGTAGATGGACACGGCCGCGGCCACGGCGGGGAAGATGGCGAGCAGCGCGTAATAGGCGACGCCGGCCGCCACCATGGAGATGTTGTCCTTGCCCAGCTCGTCCCAGACGCGCCAGAGGACGTCCTTCCAGCCCGCCTTCGGAATGGCCGAGGGAGTGTCGGCGTGCCGCCCCCGGCCGTCCATCCGGACCTGCGGGTAGCGGTAATGGTGGCGTCGGCTCAGCCCCAGCATGCCGATACGCCCTCAGGCGACCGCTTCGCGCAGCGCGCCGACCCGGTGGCGCACCGTCTCGATTTCGTGGAAATGGGCGCCGACGACCACCCGAAGCTCCTCCGGCAGAGGTTCGTGCAGGGCCTCGCGGAACAGCGCCAGGGTGTGATCCACGCCGCGCTCCAGCCCGCCCAGCACGCCGGCGCGCGTGCGCGCCCCGGCGATTTCACCGCGCAGTTCCTCCCAGGCCGGGTGCACCGGGCCTTCGCGGTCGAACCGGCCGGCGTGCCGGTGCAACTCCTCCTCCAGCGCGGCGGCGCTGCGGTCGAGCTGGACCGCGACCTGGGTCAGCCGGGGCGTCAGCCCGGGATCGTCGAGGATCATGTCCGCCTGGCGGAAGCCGGTCGCGCCCTGGCGGCAGGCGCTGGTCAGCCCGCTCATGAGGATGCTCAGGCGCTGGTCGGACAGCGGCGGCACCACCGCGTCCGCCGGCGCCGCCACCTCCGGCGTGCGCGAGACGCTCCAGGCCAGCCACAGCGCCCCCGCCGCCATCACCGCCAGCGGCCAGGGGTTGGCGCGGATGGCGCGGGCCACCCGCGAGGGGTTGCCCTCGATCACGTCGCGCGCGACGTCGATGACCCCGCCGGACAGCTGGCCCGGCGACAGGCGGAACTCGATCTCGTCGAGGACCGAATCCATGCGCGTCCGAATGTCCTGAATATCCCGCTCGATCTCGTCCGGTCCGCGGCGGCCGCGCGCGGTCACGGCGGGATCCCCGGTGCTGGCGGCCGTGTCGGTGGCTCGGTTCATGCCGGCGACTCCCCCACTTGAGACTGCCGCAAGGAACACGCCGCAAAGGCCGAAGGTTCCGGCCCCGCCCCAGCCGCGGCGCCGGTCATACGGCCGGCACATGAACGCTTCCATGATCGGCCGGCCGCATGACCCTCACGCACAGCGCTGCGCACCGGGCCGTCGGGTTTGAATCCAAGGCGCTTGATGGGGACGCCGCCATGCGCCGTCCGCATCAGAGCGCGGCGGACGCCACCAGGACCTCCAGGCTGCCGCGCCAGATCATCTCCAGCGCCACGTAGGTGATGACCACCAGGCCGACATAGGCGATCCAGTGGAAGCGGCCGAGCAGGCGCGCGATGACGCTGGCCGCCGCCCCCATCAGAGCCACCGACAGCAGGAGCCCCAGGGCCAGGATGTAGGGATGCTCTCGCGCCGCCCCCGCCACCGCCAGCACATTGTCCAGCGACATGGAGACGTCGGCGACGATGACCTCCCAGATGGCCGTGCGCACCGGCTTGGTGCCGGCCGCCATTTCGGCCGGCTCGTCCCCGGTCGCCGCCCCCGAATCGGCCACCAGGGCCGCCGCCTGCGCCTCCTCCCGCTGGGCGCGCAGTTCGCGGAACAGCTTCCAGCACACCCACAGCAGCAGCAGGCCGCCGGCCAGGGTCAGGCCGATGATGCTGAGCAGGTGGGTGGTGAGCAGCGCGAAGAGGATGCGCAGCACCACCGCCGCCGCGATGCCCCAGAAGATGACCCGGGCGCGCTTGTCCCGCGAGACGCCGGCTGCGGCCATGCCGACGACGATGGCGTTGTCGCCGGCCAGCACGAGGTCGATGAAAACCACCTGGCCGAAGGCGATCAGTTCAGGAAGCAGGAAATCGGGCACGGGGGGCGTCGTCCTCAGCGTCTGTGGACCGGCCGAGTTCGCGAAGGAGCGGGCTCTGATCCGGAAAGGTCCGTTACCGCCGGGCGCCGGCCTCCGCCGGTGCCGCCCTGCGGGCCTCCGCCAGCCCTATAGTCCTCCACCGGGCCGGCGCGCAACCCCGCACCGACGCTGGCGCTACCACGATGGGCGGATTGCATCGCCTTGCGCGATCCCCGATGTCCTGTGCCAGAATGGCGCACCCGGATCACCGGGGCGTTGGAATGGGCTGTCGCGCGGAAACTCATGAAAGTTGGTCTGGTCCGTCATTTCGAGGTCGTCATCGGGCTGCCGCACCGCCAGTGGGTGACGCCGGAACAGATCACACGCTGGCTGGCCGACTACGACGTCGCGGACATCCGGCCGGGCGCGGTCGATCTCGGCGGGATCGATTGGACCCGCTGCATCTCCAGCGATTCCCCCCGCGCCCTGAAGACCGCACACAGCATCTACCAGGGCCGGATCGACGCCACGCCCATGCTGCGCGAGCCGGCGCTGCGGCCGATCTCCCGCCAGAACATCCGGATGCCCTTCCCGGTGTGGACGATGCTGCTGCGCCTCGCCTGGCTGACCTCCCACCCCTCCCAGCGCGAGGCCAAGTCCGTCTTCCTCGACAATGTCCGCACCTTCGCCAACGAGGTGCTGCCGCGCAGCGCCGAGAACACGCTGGTCGTCGGCCATGCGGGATTCATGATCTTCCTGCGCAAGGAGCTGCTGCGCCAGGGCTTCCGCGGACCGAAATTCACGATCCCCGACAACGGCCGGCTCTACGTCTTCGAAAAGGCCTGATGGCGGCGCCCTACCGCCCGCCGTCCGGAACCATCAGGTCGCCGAGCTTGGCCAGCAGATACTCCAGATCCTCCGGCGCCAGATCCTCGTACTGGGTCAGGATGCGCTCGATCATCCGGCGGCGGTGCCGCTCGATGTCACCCTCCTCGCCGTCGTAGGGGGTCTCCTTCAGCACCTCGATGGCGATGCGGCAGGCCGGCAGCAGGGCCGGCGGCAGGCCGGCCTTGTCATACATGGATTTCAGCCCCAGCCGTCCGGCGTCGTGGATCAGCAGGCGTGCGTTGGTCAGCGGCACGTTGGCGAGGTGCGCCATCGCCGTCTCGAAGAAGGCGATGTCGCCCATGCACAGCGCCCGGATCATCAGCGGCGGGGTCAGGCGCCGGTTGCGCGACAGCTGGACGACCAGCCGCTCCAGCGCGCCCTCGTCGCTTTCGCCGGTGAGCAGCGACACCGTGGCCCGTTCGCGGCTTTGCAGGATGAGGTCGGACGCCACCTGGGCCGGCAGCTCATGGTGGGTGACGAGGTGCCTCTGCAAGGTCTCCGACACCACGGCGACCAGCCGCTCGGCGATGGTGATGGGCAGCCGCGAGCGATAGACCAGCGGCTCCTGCACGGACGGGCTGCCGGCGAAGCGGTCGATCACCCGGCCGAGGCTGCGCTCGCCCAGCTCCGCCCCTTCGTTGGCGACCAGCGCCGCGACCGTCCCTTCCGAGGCGGTCTCGATCAGCGCGTTGGCCACGCTGGCCGGCACCGTCGGCCGCTGGGCGATGGCGGCGTGCTTGGCGTCGGTGCCGGTGCGCACGATCTCCACCAGATCGGCGTCGGTCAGGACGGTGGAGACGCTGAGCACGGGAATGGCCACCGATTCCACGTCGCGCGCCAGGGTCAGCGCCACGTCGCGCGGCAGCGACGGGCTGGTCTTCAGGTTCTCGGCCAGCGACTGGCGCACCCGCAGCACGGCGTCGCGCGCCATGACGCGGATGATGTCCTCGGCCAGCTTGCGTTCCGCCGCCGACAGCTCGGCGCCGTCGAACTGGCGGGCGACCTTGGCGGCGAGGTGGGAGCGGCTGTCCGGCGAGGGATCCGCCAGCAGCCGGGAGACGTCGTCCTTTGTCAGATGGTCGGCCATGGCCCCCGGTCCCTCCCCGCCCTGAGGATCGCATCCCGTTCATTCGATGGAACGAATATACGATGGTAATAATATAACGAAACGGTTGAACCTTCCTTAACGCGGGCGGCCCGCGCCGGTACCGGCGAAAAGCCAGCACCGGCACCGGCGAAAAGACGACGCGCGCCGCTCACGGCGTGACGAAGCGCGGCGGCTCGGGCAGGACGGAGGGCCGCCGCCGCCCGCCGCGCAGGGCCAGCTCGACAAGGGCCGCCTGCTCCTCGACCGTGATCATCGCCTGCGAGGTCACCTCCAGAGACCGGTCCTCGTAGACGCAGCTCCCCGGGTGGAGCGCCTCCCAGCGCCGGATGGTCTCGTCGCGCTCGCGCAGCAGGCCGCGGATCTGCGGACGGAACAGGCGCATCAACGCTGTGATCCAGCGGTTGGCCGGCCAGGAGGGGCGGGCGTGGTCGACCACGAAGCCGTCGAGCATGCGGATGACGTCGGCCGCCGCGTACCAGGTCTCGCCGGTGACCCAGCGGTTGGTGGTGAACAGCCGCACCGGCTGCCCCGCCACGTCCATGGCGATGCCGATGAGGTGGGAGAGCGCGTCGTTGTCGCCCTCCGGCTCGACGGTGCCGGGCAGCGGCGCCGGGCGCAGGCCGGCCGGCATGCCGAGCGGGCGCAGGAAGGTGTGGAAATGGCCGTGCTCGCCGGGCGGCCGCTCGGATTCCGGATGGCAGTGGTAATAGTACTGGGCGTGGAACTCGGCGTCGTAGACGTCGCCCGGCGGATAATGGCGCCATTCAAAGGGCGTGCCGTGCCCGCGCAGAAGCTCGCCCACCACCGTGTCGCCGGTCTTGGCGAGCACGCGCTGGCAGGTCTTCACCTCCCGCGCCGCCTCGGCCATCGCCTCCAGTTCCTCGCGGGGAAGTCCTGGAAGCTCCGTCATCCACCGATCCATCCCGCCGCCCGCCACACCGTCCGTCGCTGGACACTACGTATACGGAAACATGGGCGCCGCAAGCAATGTCCTCAGCCCGTGCGCTCACCGCCGGCAGCGCCTCGGAAGACGGCGGTGCCGTTGCGCAGGGTCCATTCCACCAGTCCGCTCTCCACCATCCCCAGCGCCTCGTTGAAGGCGTCGATGACGTCGGTGAAGGCCCGGCCGCGCACCGGGACGACGGCTTCGAAGGTCTCGCCGGCCTCGATGGTCCGGCGCGGCATGGCGACCAGCTTGGCGGCCAGGCGGACGCGGACGCGCTCCGGGAAGGCCGCGGCGGGGGTCGCGTATTCGGCCTGGAAGTCGCGCAGGTCGGTCTTCAGCACAAAGTCCGACCGCAGCCCCACCGTGTCGCGCCCGACCGAGACGATGCGGCCGCTGTCCTCGAAGGATTGGACGATCAGCCCCTGGATCATGTTCGGCGCGCGGTCGGCCCAGGACACGTCGGCGAAATAGTCGATGGCGGTCGGCGAACGCGCGACCGCGATCCGCGGCGTGTCGATGCCGGCGCTGGCCACCGGCGTCTCGACCAGAAGCTGCCAGTCGGCGCGCGGGACGGAGGGGGCGGCGGCGGCGCGCGGGGTCAGGGTGTAAAGGTTGGGGGCCGTCGGGACGATCGCCGCGCAGCCGGCGGCGAGCAGAAGCGCGGCCAGGCCGAGGGCCGGCCGCAGCGCGGGCC
>JAEZHQ010000311.1 GCA_023416455.1 Pseudomonadota bacterium
GACGTCGCGGTCGGGGAAGGCGCGGCGCACCGTGCGGAAGGCGTCGTCGTCGGCCGGATCCTCGAAGGCCGGCATGACCACGCCGCCGTTGGCGATGTAGAGGTTGGTGTAGGACAGCGTCAGCCGCACGCCGTTCTCGTCGCGCCGCGCCGGCTGGCGGATCGGGATGACCTCCAGTTCGCGGCCCTGGGCGTCGCGCGCCCGTTCCAGCCGGTCCAGATTGTCCTGGAACGCCCTGAAGTTGGCGTCGCCCGGATCGTCGGTGGTCAGCGCCATGACCACGCCCGGCTTCACGAACAGGGCGATCTCGTCGATGTGCCCGTCCGTCTCGTCGTCCTGGTAGCCCTGCCCCAGCCAGATGATCGTGGAGACGCCGAGATGGTCCTTCAGCAGTTCCTCGATCTCCGCCCGGCTCAGGTTCGGGTTGCGGTTGGGGTTGAGAAGGCACTGCTCGGTGGTGATCAGCGTCCCCTCCCCGTCCACATGGAAGGAACCGCCCTCCATCACCAGCGGCGCGGCGAAGCGGGGCAGCCCGAGATGCTCCAGGACGAGCCGGCCGACCTGCTGGTCCTTCTCGCAGTCCTCGTAGTTGCCGCCCCAGGCGTTGAAGAGCCAGTGGACGCCGCCCAGCCGCCCCTTGCCGTCGGTGACGAAGCTGGGGCCGGTGTCGCGGATCCAGGAGTCGCTGATGGGAAAGGGCAGGATCTCGACCCCCGCGCCGCAGGCGAGCGACGCTTCGGCGACGTCGGCGGGGTCGCACACCATGGTCACCGGCTCGAACCGGCCGATCGAGCGAGCGACCTCCGCATAGGCCGCGGTGGCGGCGTCGAAGGCCCCCTCGGGCCAGGTCTCCGGGCGGCAGGGCCACGCCATCCAGCAGCGCGTGTGGCGCTCCCATTCGCCCGGCATGTAAAGGCCTTCCGCGGCCGGTGTCGTCATCCGTCGGTCCCTCGCCCGTCCCGGCCCGCCTGCCCCTGTCTCTCCGGGGCGGTACGCACCGTCATATCCGGATCCACCCTAACCACGAGGCGGCGGCTTTGGCAACGGGCGCCGATGGAACGGCCGGCTACCGTCCGGAGGGGGGGCGCGCCGCGGAGCCGCGCCGCGGGCGGCGAGGAACGGAAAAGCCAAGGCGGAGCATGGGGAACCACAGGAGCGCACGCACGATACGGCCTCATTCTTGTTGTCGATGCTCATAATATAGCAATAACAACAATTTCCGGCCAGCCCCCCAACGCGGCCTTATGGCATGGCCCCACTGCGCCGTCCTCAGCCCCCTTGCAAGGCCATCCGCTCGTCGCGCTGCCGCTGCCGTTCCTGGCGCGCCATGACCAGGCTGGCGATGAAGATCCCGGTCGCCACCACCAGCATCATCAGCGTCGCCAGCGCGTTGATCTGCGGGCTGATGCCGAACTTCACGCTGGAGAAGATCACCATGGGCAGGGTCGTCGAGCCCGGCCCCGACACGAAGCTGGCGATCACCACGTCGTCCAGCGACAGCGTGAAGGCCAGCAGCCAGCCCGAGACGATGGCCGGGGCAATGATCGGCAGGGTGATGACGAAGAAGACCTTGGCCGGCCGGGCGCCCAGGTCCATGGCCGCCTCCTCCAGGCTCTCGTCCAGGCTGGCCAGGCGCGACTGGATGATCACCGCCACATAGGCCATGGTGAAGGTGGTGTGGGCGATGGTGATGGTGGTCACCCCGCGCCCGTCCGGCCAGCCGACGAGCTGCTCCAGCGCCACGAACAGCAGCAGCAGGGACAGGCCCGTGATGACCTCCGGCATGACCAGCGGCGCCGTGATCATGCCGCCGAACAGCGTGCGCCCGCGGAACCGTCCGAATCGGGCCAGCGCCAGCCCGGCGATGGTGCCGAGCGCCACCGCCGCCGTCGCCGACAACGCCGCCACCTTGAGCGACAGCCACGCCGCCCCGAGGAGCTGGTCATTACGGAGCAGCTCTCCGTACCACTTGGTGGAGAAGCCGCCCCACACCGTGACCAGCCGCGATTCATTGAAGGAATAGATGATCAGCAGCGCGATGGGCACGTAGAGGAAGGCGTAGCCGAACCACAGCGCCCAGGCCAGGAATCCGATCCGCCTCATCGCCCCGCCTCCGCCTGACGGCCCTGGACATGCTGGAAGACCATGATCGGCACCACCAGGAACAGCAGGAGCGCCGTCGCCACCGCCGAGGCGACCGGCCAGTCGCGGTTGGCGAAGAACTCGTTCCACAGCACGCGCCCGATCATCAGCGTGTCGGGGCCGCCGAGCAGCTCCGGAGTCACGAATTCGCCGACCGAGGGAATGAAGACGAGCAGCGAGCCGGCGATGATCCCCGGCAGCGACAGCGGCAGCGTGACCGTCAGGAAGGCCCGCCAGGGCCGGCAGCCGAGATCGGCCGCCGCCTCCAGCAGGGTCGGGTCCATCTTCTCCAGCGTGGCGTAGAGCGGCAGCACCATGAAGGGCAGGTAGCAGTAGGTCATGCCGATGTAGACCGCCCAGTCCGAATAGAGGATCTCGAACGGCTCGGTGGTGATGCCGGTCCAGCGCAGCAGGTTGTCCACGGCGCCGTTGGCCTTCAGGATGCCGATCCAGGCGTAGATGCGGATCAGGAAGCTGGTCCAGAAGGGCAGGATCACCAGCATCATGAGTGGCCCGCGCCGCGCCGGATCGGCCCGCGCGATGGCGTAGGCCATGGGGTAGCCGAGCAGCAGGCAGAACAGCGTGGTGACCAGCGCGATCCTGACCGAGTTCAGGTAGGCCAGCAGATAGAGGTCGTCGCCGCCCAGCCGCAGGTAGTTGGACAGGTTCAGCAGGAGCTGGAGCTTGGTGGTGCCGGCCTCCTCGTCGGTCAGCCATTCCAGCAGCGGCGCGTAGGGCGGCTGGGCGATCACCGCCTCCGACAGGCTGATGCCGAACACGATCAGGAAGGGCACCAGGAAGAACAGAAGCAGCCAGAGGAAGGGAATGGCCAGCACCGCCCCGCGGCCCCGCGGGCCGAGGCGGCGCAGCCGGTCGCCGAGCGCGCTCATTGGACCAGCACCACGCCGGCGAAGGGCCGCCAGGTCAAATGGACCTCGTCGTCCCAGGTGATGGGCATGTCGGTGCGGCGGGTGACGTTGGGCGCGGTCACCCGCACCGTCTTGCCGGTCGCAAGCTCGACCAGATAGATCGACACGTCGCCGAGATAGGCGATCTCGCGCACCGTCCCCCGGGCGTGGTTGCGCCCGTCGGCGCCCGGCGGCGGCTCCTTGGACAGGGCGATCTTCTCCGGCCGCACGGCGACCGCCACCGTGGCCCCCGCGGGCACCGGGACGCCGTGGTTGATGTAGAGGTCGCAGCCCGCCTCCTCCGACCGGACCAGCACATGGTCGGGCTCGTCCTCGGCCACCCGCCCCTCGAACATGTTGATCGAGCCGATGAACTCCGCCACGAAGCGCGACTGCGGGTATTCGTAGATTTCGGTCGGCGTGCCGATCTGGGCGATCACACCGTGGTTCATGACGGCGATGCGGCTGGACATGGTCATCGCCTCCTCCTGGTCGTGGGTGACCACGATGAAGGTGACGCCCAGCTTCTCCTGGATGTTGACCAGCTCGAACTGCGTCCGCTCGCGCAGCTTCTTGTCGAGAGCGCCCAGGGGCTCGTCGAGCAGAAGCAGCTTCGGCCGCTTGGCGAGCGAGCGGGCCAGCGCCACGCGCTGGCGCTGGCCGCCGGAGAGCTGGTGCGGCCGGCGCTTGGCGAAGGCGCCGAGCTGGACCAGCTCCAGCATCGCCGCCACCCGCTCGCGGATCTCGGCCTTGGGCAGGTTGTCCTGCTTCAGGCCGAAGGCGACGTTCTGCTCGACGCTCATGTGCGGGAACAGGGCGTAGGACTGGAACATCATGTTGACCGGCCGCTCGTAGGGCGGGATGCCGGCCATGTCGACCCCGTCGATGTAGATCCGCCCTTCGCTCGGCGTCTCGAACCCCGCCAGCATGCGCAGGAGCGTCGTCTTGCCCGAGCCCGAACCGCCGAGCAGCGCGAAGAACTCGCCCCGGTGGATCGACAGGCTGACCTCGTCCACCGCGACGAAATCGCCGAATCGCTTGGTCACCTTGTCGATTCGCACGTAGGGCGCCTGGCCCGGATCCTGCCAGGGTTCCAGTCGGGTGGGCTTGCGGATCGGCTGGACGGCCATCGGTGTCCTTTCAAGAGAGCCTCCGTCGCCGGAAGGGCCCCGGTCAAGGGAACGCCCCGGCCGATCCGCTGCGGGATCGGCCGGGGCGCGGGTCGCGCATCACGCGGGCGCGGCGGGTACGGGCGGCGGACGCGCCCCTTCTACCGGCCGGTCTTGACCTTGGTCCAGACGCGGGTGCGCGCGCGGTCGGTGGACTGCTTGATCGACTTCAGGGCGAACAGCTTGACCGTGCTGTTCTCCGGCAGGAAGACCGCGGGGTTGCTCTTCACCGACTCCTCGACGCTGGCGAGCGAGGCCGGCACGGCGTTGGCGTAGCTCACCGTGTTGGAGATGGCCGCGGTGTTGGCCGGGTCGAGGACGAAGTTGATGAACTGGTAGGCGCCTTCCTTGTTGGGCGCGTCCGCCGGGATGGCCAGCGTGTCCCACCACACCTGCACGCCCTCCTTGGGCGTGATGTACTCGACCTTCACGCCGTTGTTGGCCTCCTCCGCACGGGCCGCACCCTGGATGGCGTCGCCGTTGTAGGCCATGACCACGCAGGCGTCGCCGCCCGCCAGGATGTTGATGTTCTGGCCGGTGACGAACTGCTTGATGTAGGGGCGGACGGCAAGCAGCGTCTTCTCGACCTTCTCCAGGTCCTCCTTCTTCTCGGAGTTGGGGTCGAGGCCGAGATAGTTGAGCACCGACGGAATGACGTCGATGGCCGAATCCATGACGGTGATCCCGCAGGCCGCCACCTTCTTCGCCACCTCCGGCTTGAAGATCAGATCCCAGCTGTCGAGCGGCACGTCGGGGGCGACCGCCTTGATCTTCTCGGGGATGATGGCGATGCCGACGGTGCCGCCCAGATAGGGGACGGCGAACTTGTTGCCGGGGTCGGACGTCTCCAGCAGCTTCAGAACCTTCGGGTCGACGTTCTTCAGGTTGGGGATCTTCGCCTTGTCGAGCGGGGCGACGACCTTGGCCTGGATCAGGCGCGACAGGGTGGGCTCGGCGGTCGGGACGATCACGTCGTATCCGGACTTGCCGACCAGCACCTTCTGTTCCAGCAGCTCCAGGCTGTCGTAGAGGTCGACCTTGGTCTCGTGGCCGGACGCCTTCGTGAAGTCGGCCAGCGTCGTCTCACCCAGATAGTCGTTCCAGATGTAGATGTTGACCGGCTTCTTGGCCTGGGCCATCGCCGGGCCGGCAACCGCCGCGACCGCCAGGGCGCCGGCGACGCTCAGTGCTAGACGTTTCTTCATTCCTGCCCCCGAATTTGCGGTAATCCCAAAGGGGTGCGGCGCTCTCCGCACGGTGTCCCCAATGCGGGCGCTATTCCACCCAGGGGGAGGTGGGTTGTCAACGGTTTGCGGGGCGGGAGTGGTACTCCCGCCCGGCCGCGGCGCCCGGCATACCTCTTTCGAAAGGGGATCAGACGTTGAGCAGGAGGTTCTCGCGTTCCCAGGAGCTGATGACCCGGTGATAAGCCTCGTACTCGGCCTCCTTCACGCAGGTGACCGCCTCCACGAACTTCTCGCCCAGGATCTCCTTCAGCGGCTTGCAGGTGTTGAACTTGGACAGCGCGTCGCCCTGGTGGCGCGGCAGGGTGAAGGCCAGCCGGTAGGCCGACCCCTTCACCGGATCGGTCGGCTCCAGCCCCATCGCCATGCCCAGATAGCCGCAGGCGAGCGACGCCGCGATGGCCAGGTAGGGGTTGGCGTCGGCCCCGGCCACGCGGTTCTCCACGCGGCGCGCGTCGGGCTGCGACACCGGCACGCGCAGGCCGGTGGTGCGGTTGTCGCGCCCCCAGTGCACGTTGATCGGCGCGTCGGAGTTGGGCACCAGCCGCCGGTAGGAGTTCACGTTGGGCGCCAGCAGCGGCATTGCATAGGGCAGGTATTTCTGGAGGCCGGCGATGTGCGCCATGAACAGGGCGCTGTCCGCCCCCTCCGGGTCGGCGAACAGGTTGCGGCCGCGCGCGGTGTCCACCACCGACTGGTGGATGTGCATGGCGCTGCCCGGCTCGTTCTGCATGGGCTTGGCCATGAAGGTGGCATAGACTTGATGGCGCAAGGCGGCCTCGCGCGCCGTGCGCTTGAACAGGAAGGCCTGGTCGGCCAGCTCCAGCGCTTCGCCGTGGTTGAAGTTGATCTCGATCTGCGCCGCCCCCGCCTCGTGGGTCAGGGTGTCGATGTCGATGTCCTGCGCCTCGCAATAATCGTAGACCAGTTCGAAGATGGGGTCGAACTCGTTGACCGCATCGATGCCGAACGCCTGCCGCCCGCTCTCCACCCGGCCGTTGCGCCCGACCGGCGGCACCAGCGGATAGTCGGGGTCCTTGTTGACTTGGACCAGGAAGAACTCCAGTTCCGGCGCCACCAGCGGCTTCCATCCGCGCTCCTCGTAGAGCGACAGAACCCGCTTCAGGACATGGCGCGGCGAAAAATCGACCGGGCTGCCGTCGGCGTAGACGCAGTCGGTGATCACCTGGGCGGTGGGTTCCTCGTACCAGGGGACGAATCGGATCGTCCGCTCGTCCGGAATCATGTAAATGTCGGAATTCTCGTCCGACGTGACGTCCTCGTCTTCCGGGTACTCCCCGGTGACGGTCTGCACGAAGATCGCCTCGGGCAGGCGCAGTCCGCGATCACGCAGAATGCGCAGGAATTTCTCGGCGGGCACGATCTTGCCACGCGCGATGCCCGACATGTCGGGCACAAGGCATTCCACTTCTGTGATGCGGTTCTTCTTGATGAAGTCTTCCATGAAACCCATGAATGTCTGGACCGCACCGGACGGTGGGCAGCCCCTCCCTGCTGTGGATGTCGCCCTCAGTATGATCCCGGAGCCCCCGTCCGCGCCAGAGGGGAAGCTGGAGGCTGTCCGCATGACCGGCCCGGCACCCCGGCCGGCGCTTGCCGGCCATCAAAGCCGGCCGCTCGGCCGGCCATTGACGCCGGACACCCTTCCCCCCTAACTCAAACACCATGCCCAACCCCGCACGCCTCCGCTCCTGGTACGCCGACACCGCAAGCCCGCACCGGCGGCATCCCGCCCTGGCCGGCGAGGTCCGCTGCGACGTCTGCGTGGTCGGCGGCGGCTACACCGGGCTGATGACCGCGCTGGAACTGGCCGAGCACGGCTTCGACGTGGTGCTCCTGGAAGCGCAGAGCGCCGGCTGGGGCGCCTCCGGGCGCAACGGCGGGCAGATCATCACCGGCTACAACAAGCCGATGGCGACCATCGAGCGCTGGGTCGGCCGCGACGACGCGCGGCGCCTGTGGGAGCTTGGGGAGGAGGCCAAGACCCTGCTGGCGGAACGGGTGGAGCGCCACCGCATCGCCTGCGACCTGACCTGGGGCTTCGTCTATGCCGCGGTGAAGCCGCGCCACTTGGACGAGGTCGCCGCCATGGAGCGCGAGATGAGCGCGGTTTACGGCTACCGCGGCATCCGCCTGCTCGACCGCGCCGCCGTGCGGGACCTGGTGCGCAGCGAGCGGTACCTGGGCGGGCTGCACGATTCCGGCAGCGGCCACCTGCATCCCCTGAACTACGCGCTCGGCCTCGCCGAGGCGGCGTCGGCGGCCGGCGTGCGGCTGTTCGAAGGGTCGCGCGTCCTCCGCATCGACACCGGCGCCGAGCCCTCCGCCGAGACCGCGGGGGGGCGGGTGCGGGCGCGCTTCCTGGTGCTGGCCGGGAACGCCTATCTGGAAGGGCTGGCGCCCCGGCTGGCCGCCTCCATCATGCCGGTCGCCACCTACCTGATCGCCACCGAGCCGCTGGGGCGGGACGCCGCCGAGGCGCTCCTGCCCACGAACGTCGCGGTCAGCGATCTCAACGTCGTGCTGAACTACTTCCGCCGTTCCGCCGACCACCGGCTGCTGTTCGGCGGCGGGGTCAGCTACTCGGACACGGACCCGCCGGGGCTGCGCCGCCTCATGCGCTCCAAGATGCTGGCGGTGTTCCCGCAGCTGCACGGGGTCGCGGTGGACTATTTCTGGGGCGGGCGGGTGGCCATCACCATGAACCGCATGCCGCAGCTCGGCCGGCTGTCGCCGACCACCTACTATGCGCACGGCTACTCCGGCCACGGCGTGGCGCTGGCCGGCATGGCCGGCCGCGTCATGGCCGAGGCGATCCGCGGCACCGCCGGACGCTTCGACGTGTTCGCCCGCATCCCCCACACGCCCTTCCCAGGGGGGCGACGTTTCCGCACGCCGGCGCTCGTGCTCGCGATGCTATGGTTCCGTTTGCGCGATATGCTGTAGGGTGTGCCCGCCCTGACACCATCGATCCAGCCATCATGAGCGACGTCTCGAACAGCGATCCCGCCGCGGCACCGGCCACCGGCGCGGACGCGCCGGTTCCCATGCGCGACACCCATTTCGATTTCCAGCACAAGGTGTTCAGCCTGCCGGGGGCGTTCTTCTGCCTGGAGCCCGCGAGCAAGGAACCGGTGCTCCACATCCTGCTCGGCGACCTCAAGGCCGCCCTTCCCTTCCACACGCTGATGGAATCCTTCGACATCCCAGAAGGCAGCCATGACGCCCGCCTCCTGGAGGTGGTGACCAAGGGCCTGAGCTACGTCAAGCAGATCCGCCCCGGCGAGCAGATCCCCGGCGAGCTTCTGGACGGCCGCGCCTCCTGGAGCGTGGAGGACAAGCACCGCCTGATCGCCAAGGGCCGTCTGACGGTCCAGCTCGTCTCCTGGGTCACCGGCAGCGAGGTGATCGTGGTCGACGCCGACGAACTGGAGCAGATCGTCGAAGATCCGCAGACCAAGCAGCGCCTCAAGAGCGCGGTCGCCGGCATCGCCGAGAAGCTCGGCATCAAGGAGAACGCCGAGCAGTATCTGGCCGACCGCATCGACGACCTGACGCAGGAGCTGTCCTACATCGAGGCGCTGCGCGACCGCTTCCGCGCCATCCGCGCCATCCGCGACCAGTTGAACCGGATGACGCAGATCTACCGGACGGACCGCACCTTCTGCGGCGAGATCGCCCGCATGCAGGGGCTTCTGATGAAACCTCTGAAAGAGTATGATTCGGTGTTCGAGCAGGCCGACGCCCAGACCGGCGAGATCGTCGGCGCGCTGAAGTCCTTCGACACCACCGTCCGCTTCATCCGCACCATCCGCGACGATTTGCGCACCCGCCTGCTGGAATGGGAGGATCTGATTCACGCCTGGGAGACCACCCCCATGGAGAGGTCGCCGCAGATCGAGCAGTTGCAGAAGCAGACCTACCGCTTCCTTGCCAACCGCTTCATCGAAACCAAGGTGTGGACGCGGAAGTAGGCCGTCCGGACGTGGACCGCCCGAATGGACCGCCCGAATGGGCCTCCCGCACGTCGCTGTGCCATGGGACCGAAGGCGTTCGATATGGACGTCATCAGGCGCCGTCCGTATCACTCCACTCCGCCGGGCCGCCGCTGGCGGTAGAGGGCGTGCAGCCGGCCGGCGTGGATGACGTCGCGCTCGTGGGCAAAGCCGGTCTTCTCGAACACCCGGCGCAGGGGCCGGGCGGCCGGCGGGGCGAAGGCGACCAGGGTCGGGACGGCCAGGCGCCGGAAGGACAGGCCGACCACCGCCCGCGCCGTCTCGGTCGCCACGCCGCGCCCCCAGGATTCGGGCCGGACGATGCAGCGGAACTCGGTCTCGACAAGTCCCTCGACCATCTTGCGGCGCAGGCCGGCGTGGCCGAGGAAGCGGCCGTCGGCCTTCTCCCGCATCGTCCACACACCGTATCCGTGGCTGTCCCAATGGTCGATCAGCCGGCCGAGGAAGGCGCGGGTCTCGTCGCCGTTCCACACCGGGCCGCCCAGCGCGGCCATCGTCCCGGCGCTGGTGTGCAGGCACAGGAGGTCGTCCAGATCCTCCGGCCGGACACGGCGGGCGCGCAGTCGGTCCGTCTCGAAGGTCTCCACCACTCCCATCCTCCCGCTCCACAGGGCTCGATCGGCAGCGGTGCCGCCGGTGCCCGCAGGACTGGAATTCTAGCGGTGCCGGCGGCGGGCGCAGCCCGGAAAAAGGCTGCACCCCTTTCGGTCGGGGGTGGGGGACCGGCGGCCCGGTGGCGCGGCGGACAGCACCGGAGGCCGCCTGGGGCGATCCGCATCACATGCCGGATTCGTAGACGGCGACCCGGTTGCGCCCTTCGCGCTTGGCCCGGTAGAGGGCGAGGTCGGCCCGGTGGATGGCCTTCTCCAGCGTATCGGTGGCACCGTCCACCCCGGCGATGCCGATGCTGGAGGTCAGGTGGAAGCACCCGGTCGGCCCCGGGATGGGCATGCGCGCCAGATGGCGGCGCACGCGCTCGGCCACCACGCGGCTTTCGTCCGCGGTGGCGCCGGGCAGGACGACGACGAACTCCTCGCCGCCGAGCCGTCCCAGTATGTCGTACTCGCGCAGGATCGACTGGCAGCCCCCGGCCACCATGCGCAGGGCGTCGTCGCCCGTGGCGTGGCCGTAGGTGTCGTTGATCCGCTTGAAGTGGTCGACGTCGAGCACGAAGACGGAGAGCGGCTCCTGGTAGCGGTGGGCGCGGGCGAGCTGCGAGCGCGCCAGCTCCATGAAGGAGCGCCGGTTGTAGATGCCGGTCAGCGGGTCGCGCGAGGCCATGTCGCGCAACGCCTCCTCCATGTTGCGGCGCTCGGTGTAGTCGTAGATCCAGGCGAGGTTCACCTGAACGCCCTGGATCACCGCCTGGTTGACGGTGAACAGGGTCCAGAAGGCCGAACCGTCGGCGCGCCGGAACTGCACCTCCATGTTCACCACCGAACCGGAGTTGCGCAGCCGCTCGATCACCCGCTCCCGCTGGTGATCGTCGAGGTAATAGTCGCGCGCCCGCTTGCCGATGACGTCGGACGGGGTCAGCCCGATCAGTTCGGCGAAGCGGGTGTTGGCGAAGATGATCCGGCCGTTGTCGCGGCGCGAGACGGACACGCCGATCGGGCTCTGCTCCAGGATGGCCTGGAGGCGCGCCTCGCTCGGCAGCCCCTCCGACAGGTCGTGGATCACCCCGACGATTCCGCCGAACCCGCCTGCGTTGTCGCAATAGACCGCCTTGGTCAGGCTGGCCATGCGGGTGGTGCCGTCGACGAAGGGCACCGCCTCCTCGTAGCTGCGCTGGCCCCAGCCGTCGACCAGCTCGCGGTCATGGTCGGCGTGCGCCGCGGCGACCTTGGGATCCATGCCGGCGAAGGCGCCCTTTCCGAGGATCGTGGCGCGGGCAAGCCCGGTGTAGCGCTCGAACGCATCGTTGCAGTCGACGCACCGTCCCTCGGCGTCCTGGACGAAGACCGGGACCGGCAGGGTCTCGAACAGCACCTCCTTCATCAGGAGCTGGTCACGCAGGGCGGCGGCGGCCCGCCGGTGGTGGGTGACGTCGGTGAGGATGCGCAGCGACAGCCCCTCGCCGTCCACGCCCTCCACGCCGTCCAGGGGGGCGGCCGCCTCCGACACCCAGACCATCCCGCCGTCACGGCGCAGCAGGCAGCGGTCGCCCTCCGAGTCGTCCCCGCCGGGCGCCGGCGGCCCGCCCTCGACCGGCTCCAGCAGGCTCAGGGCGACGCCGGCCAGCGCCCCCTCCGGGTAGCCGAGGAGCCGGTGCAAGGCGGGGTTGGCATAGACGATGGTGCCTTCAGGCGTGGTGACGCAGGCGCCCGTTGGCAGCGCGTCGAACGCGCGCCGTACCGCCTCTTGCGTCTCCTCCCCCTGCCGCATCGGGCTCACCGTCCTGGCCATCGAATCGAACATGGCGTTGCGTCGTCATGGCATCTTGTTGCGCCGTATTGAAGCGCCGAGTCGCTACGGTACCCGAACCCCGCGCACCTCCCGGTGTGCCATCTTGTCGCGCTTTCGTCCACTTCTGCCCAGCTTTAAGGCAAAAGCCGGCTCCGCGTGACGTCGCAACAGGCTGCGGCCAGACGCCCGCGCGCCTCGCCGTCGGGTGGAAGGCCCAGACGAAGCCAGTCTCCCCGATGGTCGAAGCGGCGCACCAGCACACCGGCCCTGCCCAGCGCATCATACAACTGAAAGGCGCGGGCGTCGCAAACCAGACGAAAGAGGGGGGTACCTCCGACGACCGTCAGGCCCACACTGGCCAACAGCCTATCCAGCTCCTGCGCCTCGGCGTGCAGGCGGGTCCGCGCGGCGGCCGCCCAGGCGGTGTCGGCCAGCGCCGCCGTGGCCACCGCCAGCGCCGGCCCCGACACCGCCCATGGCCCGATGGCCGCGCGCAGAGCCGCAGCCAGTTCGGGCGCGGCCAGCGCCAGCCCCAGCCGCAGGCCGGCCAGCCCGAAGAACTTCCCGAAGGAACGCAGCACGATGAGCCCGGGCGTGCCGGCCCGGCCGGCCAGGCTGGCCTGCGGCGTCGGGTCGGCGAAGGCCTCGTCGACGACCAGCCAGCCGCCGCGCGCCGCCTG